>DAIUFH010000127.1:0-2954 GCA_036844705.1 Tissierella sp. | reverse complement strand
TAAAATAAACAATCCCTCGCATAATATAATCTACACAAGGAATTGCTACACTATTGCCTAATGCTTTATATCTTGCACTATCAGATGACTTTTTTATTTTAGTCCATCCATCAGGAAATCCTTGGAGTCTTTCACATTCCAATGGTGTTAATCTCCGTACAAGATTCTTTGTGGTTACAAGGTTTTCACTACCTCCTCCATTGTCTCCGCCTTCTTCCCGAAGTGTTGTACAGCCTTCCTTGTAATTAGCAAATCCAGATTGTCCAAACATCATCTTTTCATTATCCACAATACATTTATCTTGGCTCACATATTGGTTACCAATGCCTTTTTCATCGCTTCCACACAATGCTTCTACTGTATATTGATAAGTTTTAGATTCAGGATGGCAGATAGCATGTATATCACTTGTAGTAAGAGTATAGCTGATATTTTCTTGAAACCCACATCCATTTCCACCATTATGATCCTGTCTGTCTATGGTATTTCCTGCAATACAATAACTGTCTGAATTAATCGGTTTTGATACCAGTGGTACATTATTGCCGCCTGTTCCATAGGTTGCAGCTATTGTTGGTGCTACTTTAAGAGGACCATTGTATCTGCAGTCTTTACCGTGATTATCGAATAGAATAGGTTGATTGTTGCCACTTGTTCCTGCTGCTGATGTAATGGTTGGACAAAGATCAAGGCATATTTCTGCACCACTTTGCTGGGTTGCCATAACTATAGGCTGATTCCCTCCCATGCTGGCTCGTAGTGTAGAGGTGATATTCTCTGTTATATCCATTCGGTTACCACCCTGATCATTTAAACATAGCATAGATTCTGCGACAAAAGTCTGCATCTGCATATTTTGAGTTGCCATCAAGGCTCCTGAAATTCCATTTAAATCAATCCCTTCATTGCGTTGATTAATATGGTATGCCTTATATTCAGTAGTTATATTATCATTAGATTCTCGTTCTGCACCTTCCACTTCACCTTGAATTTCTAAAGCTATTCTTAGTTGTTTAGGAAGTTCCTTGCCTCTTACTTTAGCTCTCCTGAGTATCCCCAAACATGCTGTCTTGCTCAAATAGTATTTTGGGTGCGGTGTGTCCTCCAAAATCTGCGACAAGAAAGATTCTCTTACGTCTTTGGGGGACACCCCAGTATTGAGCATCGAGAACTCTCCAAGCAATAGTGAATTCATATCCCAATATGCACCCAGCAGATTTCCATACCCCTCCCGGAGGTCTAGGTATAGATATGGTGCTGTCTGCAATTCTTGCGGTTTCTTCAAGTACCGCTTTGAAGTCTTCTCCTCCTGCACTTGAGAATGCTCCAGGGACATTTTCCCAAACGAAGTATCGAGGTCTGATAAGGTGATTTGCCTTTCCTCTTCTTGCATCTGCATACCTCATTTCTTTTGTTATTCTTATTTGCTCCATAAATAAACCTGAACGTTCACCAGCTAGTCCTGCTCTTGTGCCTGCAACAGATAAGTCTTGACATGGTGAACCTCCTATTATGATATCAACAGGAGGCAATTCTTCCCCTTTTAGTTTTGTAATATCTCCCACATGGAGCATTTCAGGAAATCTTATTTTAGTCACTTCAATGGGAAAGGACTCTATTTCACTTGCCCATACAGGAATAATTCCATTCTGGACAGCAGCAAGGGGAAATCCTCCTATCCCATCGAAAAGACTTCCCAATGTAATCATTAATACATCCCTAGCTTTAAGAGTTCCTGTTCGTCTATTTCAAAATCAAGCTGTATAATTCTCTTTACAGGAGTTCCTATCTTTCTAGCAAACTCAATCTCTTCAAACATTCCATGAGAAATATGTCCCCCAAATGCCCATAGTTCATCACATTTAGCTAAAAATTCTTTTCCGATATTTATTCCTAATCTTCTTTCTTCTGGATTATTATCATCTAAAATCTGAGGATAAAGCAGATGGGGACAAAAAAAGGCATTGCCTTGGTTTAATACATAACGGCATGCCTCTTTAGCATATTCTTTATTTTTTTCAATATCTCCCTTATATGGAGATGCAACATATATCAGTTTCATTAAATCCTCCTATTTCATCTTTATTTTGGTACTGCTTGTACTATAGTTTTTGTTGTATTAACAGCTGCCTGTGCTGTATAAACTGCGCTCATCATATTAGCACGAGTAGATGTATCTAGTCCAAATGCTCCAGAAATCCTTGGTACTTCCCCTGCTGATAACATTAATCCAAGTCCTAATAATGCATGATCTTTTACCACCATAAGCCCTACAGTTAATATTGTCGCCTGAAGAAATGTAGTAAGGCACAATCCTATTATCTGCTTGCACCATTGGATAAAACCATCAATATAGCCACGGGGAACAGAAAACATATACAGACTTCCAACCGCTATCTGTATAAGTAAAATTCCACCTCTTTTTAGATTTGCAAAGAACACTTTAATAACTGCATATCCCATAAGAATAATAATGAAGAGTGCCATAAATGGACTTGTTATCATAGAAATCCCACCGAATATTCCTGAACCTCCAACATTTGTAATATCTCCTACATTATTTAACTGCCCAATAATAGATGTTGCCAGTTCACCGATTCCACTTCCATAACCAGTAATACCTGCTGTTAAACTTGCTTGTAAATTAACGGATAACTTATACAGTTCTATGGGTACTATATTAAAAAGACTTACTGCCATAAATCCTTTAATTGCATTTAAGGCTGCATCCTTAATACTCCCTCTCCCGTATTGGTATTCAATCCCCGTTTCAAAGCAGGACACCACAAGTCCTGTTCCATAGAGTGACCACGCAAGATAAGAAAAGAACAGAACTATTGACTGAACCCAGCTCATATCGAAGAGTTCTACACCCATATTTCCCATTTGAGCAAAGAAATCAGCTAGAAAACCTACCAGCTGACCATAAAACCAATCTATAATTTGATCCATTA
>DAIUFH010000126.1:0-2983 GCA_036844705.1 Tissierella sp. | reverse complement strand
CTTTTCAGCAGCCCCATTAACCATTGTTTCTCACTCCTTTCTTTGGATAGAAGCAGCGAATCGAATGATCCTTTTCAATGGCTGTTAACTTTGGTGCCTCTTTCTTACATTTTTCAGTTGCAAATTTACACCTTGGAGCAAATTTGCATCCAATCGGTAAATCTAAAGGGTGAGGTACTGCACCTGGTATTGCTTCCAATTTAGCATCTGTTGGCGTATCAAGCCTAGGAACTGAATACATCAACCCTTCTGTATATGGATGCGAAAACAAGCTTTCCTTTCCAAAGATAGTTTTAACAGGAGCCTTTTCTACTACCTCGCCGCAATACATAACTGCAACATCATCCGCCATCTGATTAATAACACCCAAATCATGAGTTATAAATAAAATTGATGTTCCAATATCATGTTTCAATTCATTCATCAATTTTAATATCTGAGCCTGAATAGTAACGTCCAATGCAGTTGTAGGTTCATCTGCAATCAACAGTTTTGGTCTACAAGCAAGTGCCATAGCTATCATGACACGCTGTCTCATCCCCCCAGATAACTGATGAGGATATTGTTTAGCTACAGATTCCGGGTTTGGAATTTTTACTAGTGATAGCATCTTTACTACTTCCTTAGCTGCTTGAGTCTTTGTCATCCTCTGATGAATAATAAATGGCTCCGAAACTTGTTTTTCTATAGTAAATACAGGATTCAATGAGGTCATAGGTTCCTGGAATATTACAGAGATATCATTACCTCGTATATGCATCATTTCTCTTATTGGAACATTTACAAGATCCTCTCCATCAAATATTATTTCTCCGCTATCTATATAACCATTTCCATCTAGTAATTTTATAATACTCATCGCTGAAACACTTTTACCACTACCACTTTCTCCAACGATTCCTAGGGTTTTACCTGATTCAACAGAATAGGATACACCATTTACAGCCTTTACAGTACCCCTCTTCGTTTTAAAGTAAGTGTGTAGATTTTTAACTTCTAATAATTCCATCTACTTTTCCCCCTAACGCTCCTGAGATTTTGGATCTATAGCATCCCGCAAGCCATCACCTACAAGGTTTATACAAATTACACAAACACCCAATATAATTGAAGCAAATACCCATCTCCACCAGTAATTTTGAATAACCTTACTGTCGTTTGCCCCATATAACATATTGCCCCACGTCGGCTGAGGAGCCTGAACACCAAACCCCAAATACGATAGGGTCGCTTCTGTTAACATACTAGTAGCAAAATCCAAAGTAGCAGATACAATTATTACAGATATAACATTCGGTAATATATGTCTGAACACTATACCTAATTTTTTTATGCCTAAGGATCTTGCTGCAATTACATATTCCTGCTCACGAATAGACAATATCTGTGCACGTACAAGCCTCGAAAGCCCAGGCCATGACAGCAGCCCCAATATTACCATAATGAGGAAAATCCTCTGGTTAGATGTCATAGCATTTCCAATCAAAGCTGATAAAATCATAGCAAATGGCAAGAACGGTAAGGAATTAATCATTTCGGTTATTCTTTGAAGAACCATGTCTATTTTACCACCAAAATATCCTGAAATACCACCTACAATAATGCCAATAATTGTAGATATAATAACTGCAACTGCACCTATTGTGATAGACATTCTACCACCGTTCAAAAGTCTTGTAAATATATCACGTCCTAATTCATCACTCCCAAACAGATATCCCTTTAGCCCCCATGTTAATATATCTCCACCCTCAGTAATAGCATAATTTTGATAGAAATCTGTATAGAATTCTTTAATGTTAGCATTTTTTACTTCAGCAGGGACATTTGATTGACCATAATAGTCAGCGCCCCATGATACTATTTTTCCATTTTCAGTTAGAGCAGTATAATGATATCTGCCACCTTGTATTGAAACTATTTTGCTCTCAGTTTCAGGTACTTTGTTTTCGCCTCTCGTAGATATATTGCCCCATACAAACACCTTCCCATCCTCGTTGACGGCAGCCACTGTGTTTGCTGTCGTTGCAATATCGACTATTCTTCCCATATTTCGGGGGATATTGGAATAGGAATTCTTCTGAAATCCTAGATAAACAGCTTCACCATCTTTAGTTAAACCTAAAGCAGCATCAGCAGTTGTAACAACCTTATCTAGCTTACCTTGATACGGATGAAATTCATTATAATCATTATTCATTGCATTTCCAAAGTAATGACTCCAACCATCTTCAGTAAGCACAATTGATGCTTGATATCCAGCTTCTATATCTTTAATATTTTTTGCATTCTGAACTGCATATGGTGGTGTTGCCTGTTGTTGGCGATTGTTCCCTGATGAAAATATCTTCCCTTCATCATTCAAGAACAAAACATGGTCGTAACCTGCTGCAACTTGCACAATCTTCCCCATATCTGATGGAACCATCTTAACGTCAATAGTAGAACTTATTCTAGTTTTACCCCAAATATATAGCTGACCATCAGTAGTGGCTGCTACGGAAAATGTAGGACCTATTGCTATCTGCTGAACACGGCCTTTCAATGAAGGAGGTACCTTCATCAAATCAAATCCCGGTGCCACATTTTGCTGACTTGTCTCAGAAAATGATAAATCAATCGGCTTAATAATTGGTCCAACAAGCACTATTAAAAAGATAAGTAAAAATATGAACAAAGCTATCATTGATATCTTGTTGCTTCTAAATGTTTTTATAATCGTTCTAAAAGGACTTTGAATCTGCTCTTCTTCCATAATAGACAATTTTTTCTTGCCTCCAAAAATCTTCGAAAAAAGGAGGAATTTGTTATCACTCATAATATTTACCCCCTTATCGATTGACTCTAACACGAGGATCTACCAGACCATAGCTTAAGTCAGTTATCAAAACTCCTAACAAGGCAATAATAATATAGAATAGCTGAATGGCTAAAGCTACGTTGTAGTCTTGGTTTACCAATGCATCAATATAAAACTTACCCA
>DAIUFH010000125.1:0-3218 GCA_036844705.1 Tissierella sp. | reverse complement strand
CTTAGAAAATCAGATATTAGAAAAATTGTTGATATAAAGCCAAATATAATTTTGATTGCTGGTGGAGTAGATTATGGAGAAAGGGAAACTGCCCTTCATAACAGTGAAATGATTGCCGAAGCTAAAATAAAGGCTCCAGTAATTTATGCAGGAAATATTGAAAACAGAGAAGATGTAAAGGACATATTCGAGGATAAAGGGATTGAACTTTATATAGTTGATAACGTTTATCCAAGAATAGATGAATTAAATATTGAACCAACCAGAAAAATAATACAAAATGTATTTGAAAAGCATATAATTCATGCCCCAGGGATGGAAAAAATCAGAGAAATGGTTACCGGAAATATAATGCCTACCCCGGGAGCTGTTATGGAAGCCAGTAAACTTTTGTATGACGATATTGGCGATTTAATTACAGTTGATGTAGGTGGTGCAACAACGGATATACATTCTGTTACCGTTGAAAGTGAAGAAATATCCAGGATATTATTGAGCCCAGAACCTAAAGCAAAAAGGACAGTTGAGGGTGACTTAGGTGTATATGTAAATATGCATAATATAGTTGATTTAATAGGTAGAGAAGAATTATCAAAAGAACTGGACATTAGTCTAGAAATGTTGGATAATCTAATAAATAACCATAAACCAATTCCTGAATCCAATGAAGAAAAAGCCTTCGTTGAGGCTCTTACACTTCATGCAACATTAACAGCTGTAAAAAGACATTGTGGTCATATTAAACAAATTTATGGACCTGGTGGTAAAAAGACAATTGCAGAAGGAAAGGATTTAACGAAAACTCAGTATATCGTTGGTACTGGAGGAGCTTTAACCAGATTACCAAAGAGAGTAGAAATCTTAAAGCAAATATCCAGAAATTCAAATAACACAGAACTGTTACCAAATAAAGAAGCTAAAATTCTAATAGACAATGATTATATAATGGCTTCATTAGGGGTAATGTCTAAGAAGTATCCTGATATAGCTCTTAAATTATTAAAGAATAGTTTAGGTTTTAAGGAGGATTCACATGACATATCCTAGATTAATAATAGATACAAATAAGATTAAGCATAATACTGAGGTCCTTGTAAAGCTTGCTGCAGAAAATGAAATTGAAGTAGCAGGTGTTACAAAGGTATTCTGTGCTAATAAAGACATAACTAAAGCAATTATTGAGGGTGGAGTTAAATATCTGGCAGATTCAAGGATAGAAAATATGATTAAACTAAAAGAATTTGACCTCCCTAAAATATTTTTAAGATTACCAATGCTTTCACAGGTAGATAAGGTTGTAGAGTATGCAGATATATCCCTAAATTCTGAAGTTGAAGTCTTGGAATCGGTTTCAATGTCAGCTATCAAACAAGGAAAGATTCATGGCATAATTTTAATGGTAGATTTAGGAGACCTAAGAGAGGGAATTTACTATGATGAGGAGATTTTTTCAACTGTTGATAAAATAAGGAATTTAAAAGGAATTGAGCTAGTAGGTATAGGCACTAATCTGACATGTTATGGAGGAGTCATACCTGATGAAAACAACATAAAAAGACTTGTAGATATTAGTAAGGAAATAGAAAAAAGATATGGATTGAAACTTCAAATTATTTCTGGAGGAAATTCTAGTTCAATTCATCTACTTGGTAGTAAAGCACTAAATGGAGTCAATAATTTAAGGCTTGGGGAATCTTTAGTATGCGGTACTGAAACAGCTTATGGAAAAAGAATCGATGAAACTTATGACGATGCAATTGTCCTTGAAGCGGAGATTATTGAAAATAAAAAGAAACCTTCAGTACCGACTGGAAAAATTGGTATGGATGCCTTTGGCAATATTCCTGAATATGTAGATAGAGGTATTCGTAAAAGAGCAATTTGTGCCGTAGGAAAACAGGATTTAGATGATAGAAACATTATCCCATTTGACGAAAAAATAATTATAATAGGTGCCAGTTCAGACCATTTAATTATCGATGTAACAGATTGTGAAACAAACTATCAAGTTGGAGATATAATAAAGTTTAAACTAAAATATAGTAGCATATTAAAAACCATGACAAGCGCTTATGTTGATAAAAAAATAATCTAGTAGAATTTATTTTGTATCACATTAGGAGGAGATGGGTATATATGTATAAAAAAAATTATGATCTTGCAGTTAAATTACGCCATGAACTACATGCACATCCAGAGCTTTCAAATCAAGAAGTTTGGACAAAACAACACTTAATTGATTTCTTAAAAGAACATACAAAACTTGAAATAGTGGACAGAGGATCTTGGTTTTATGCTGTATACAAAGCCAAAAATGGAAAGGAAAATATAGCTTTCAGAGCTGATTTCGACGCTCTTCCTATAAATGAAAATCTTGATATTCCATATAATTCGAAGGTAAGTGGAGTATCGCATAAGTGTGGTCATGACGGACATGCAGCTACTCTTGCGGGTTTAGCGTTAGAAATAGACCAAAAGGGAACAAATAAAAATGTCTTCTTTCTGTTTCAGCATGCTGAGGAAACAGGAGACGGCGCAAAAGAAGCTGCAGTATTCATTAAAGAGAATGATATTGATGAAATATTTGCATATCACAATATGAATATTGGACCTTTTAAGTCTGTAAACGTTAAAGATGGAACTATTAATTGTGCTTCAAAAGGTATGGTTATCCATATGGAAGGGACACCTTCGCATGCCAGTGAACCGGAGAATGGGAAAAATCCATCCTTTGCCATAGCAAAAATAATTGATTCTATTCCAGAGCTAACAGCCGAAGGAAAAAATAAGGGCATAGTATTATGCACCATTGTTCAAGTAGACATAGGAGAAAGGGCATTTGGAGTAAATGCAGGCAAAGGAGATCTTTTATTGACCATTCGGGCTTTATATGAGGATGAAATGATGTCATTGCAAAAAAATCTTGAAGATATAGCTAAGTCTCAGGCTGAAAAATACGGATTAAAGGTCAGCTTTGAATATTATGATGAGTTTCCTGAAACTGCAAATCATAAGGAAAGTTCCGATAAGATAAGAAAAGTTGCAAAAGATAAAGGATTTGAATTAATTGAAATGAAGGAAGCGCTTCGTGGATCTGATGATTTCGGATGCTTTTTAAAAGAAACAAAGGGTGCCTACTGCTATTTAGGAAATGGTAGTGACCATCCTAATGTCCATACTTTTGAATATGATTTTCGTGATGAATTAATAGAAGTTGC
>DAIUFH010000124.1:0-3546 GCA_036844705.1 Tissierella sp. | reverse complement strand
TTGACCTTGTGTTAGCAGTATTCTTCTTTGCAAAACTTGGTACTGCTTATTTTGATTATAGGAAGCATGGACAATTTGAATGGGCGGCTCCCGCTATCTTGTTTGCATGTTTAGTGTTTACACTAACAGCCCCAGCATATATTTGGAAAATACTTGGAATGTAATGTTGAAATAGAAATGGTGAGATGAAATATGTGACTCTTACCACCTAAGAGGATTTTAATAAGTTTTTATATTTTATAAATTCGTGGTTGACAAACGATATATTTATACCGTATAATTGTATTAAATCGTAGTTCGGTAACTACTAAAACAAAATGACGGAGGAATACAGTATGGAAAACAACAACCCCTTATCATGGAAAACAAGCTGGAAACACGCTGTTTTAGAGTATCAGATTAAAGAGTTAGATACCTCACAAGACCTTTCAAGATCAGCAATTACTAGTAGAGCAATTGTTGAAGGAGTCAAGGTACCTGATTGGAGAGTACCAAAAGAAAAATTGGCTTTAATTACGAGAATGAATATTCCAATTCCTGCATCTATGCAGGCAAAACTGGATGAAGAGGCATCAGAATTGTTACAAGATATTAGAACTAAAATACTTTGTGATTTTGAGGGAGAACTTGAAAGACTTCAAACCCCATATATGATTCAATTATTGTGGGTTAATTATTTAGAAGTGTTGAAACAGAAAGCGTTAACTGTAGGAGTAGAGAAGAAAGATAAGGATGACCTTACAGGTCCAGATATGGTAAAACGACTGGTTCAGATTCTTCTGTTAAATAGGGATGCAGATGCACAGATTATTGAAAAAATAAAGAATGACTTGCTAGAATGGGAGGAATAGAAGGTATGTATCAGAATGTATATTATCACACAATGACATTTAAGAATCAATTGCATAGGTCAGAACTTGATGATGCTGCTGTTCAAAAGCAGATTCAGATTGAAGTTACTCGATTAAATTCTTATTACCAGAATGCAACTAAACGACAGGTTAACTGTAAGAAATATTTGGACGTTTCTTTTGGACAAGGACAAATGTTTATCACTCTGGAAACAGAGAATCCATTGCCTAATCCTAAACGAAGGGGACAGTGCATGCGTCAATTCTCAGTGTTTTTACTTAATTCCGGGTTTGAACAATATCTTACTTCTTATGACCCGAAGAAATTACTATCAGCATAAGAAGGGCACTAGATGACAAGAGGAATAGCTATGCAGACTGTGGATGAAATCCTTAAAAAGGATTTTAAGTACTTGTATAGAAGACAGCGTATAGACATTAACACATTACATCTAACCTTTCAAATGGATTCTAACTTTCATAGTTTGCAGATGGCTTTTACTTTCCGGGAAATGTGGTGTGAGATACTCTGCTTTATTTCACCTACTACTCTTACACCTTGTAGTAATAATTACTGGGAGGCACTTCAGGTTGTCAATTATATTAATTGGAGCATTAAATCATGGGGACGGTATTATATTGATATTTATGGAGATCTAGCATATAGCCTTCGCCTTGATTACGATGTCCTTGAAAAAATGCCATATGAGTGTGCTAAAGAAATAGAATGTGCGATTGATTATTATGCAGACTTATTTGTACCATTATTAAATATATGCCAAGGCAAAACTTCATTTAATGATACAAAGCAATTTATTGATGATATGTGGGGAGGGATACAGTGATATGGGAGTGAATTTCAAAGAGACTAAAATGCCACTACCAAACATTGAAAACTGTGGTGAATACAAAGACAGAAAATTCATTCATATATGTGAGGTTTGTGGGAAACGTGAAGTATTGACTCCTCGTGAAGGATATGAAAAAGGATGGGACTATGCTCCTTATATGTATCCATTTAAAGTAGTCAGTCCAAGAACTTGCAATGAATGTACAATGGAGAAGACAGTATACTGGCAAATTGCTGTGAATCATAAGCCCTTTTCTGATTTAACATATATGCAAAAGGAAACTATCAAGAGAATTTATAGTGAGCCAGAGAGTATTTTAACAAATGAATAATTATTTAGAAAGCATTTATCAAAAAATGGTAGGTGCTTTTCTTATGCCGTAAAAAAGGAGATGAAAATAGAAGAAAGAATATACTCGAGAAGTAATGAATGTAGTATTAATTTAGTACAATATCACATAAAAATAATGTGATTTGTTTGTTTAGAAAAGAGGTGATAAAAATATTTATCTGGGATTTTCTCTTAGGAGATGTAATGGATCAAATTATAGATTGGTTTTATAGTCAGCTGGTAGGATTTCTAGCTGACTTCTTTGCCCAAATGGGAAATATGGGAGCCGAACTTTTTGAGATGAGCTGGGTTCAATCAATCGTTTTGTTCTTCTCTTACCTTGCTTGGTCACTCTATGGAACAGGACTTGTAGTGTCCTGCTTTGAAACGGGAATTGAGTATCAATATGGTAGGGGTAACATGAAAGATGCAGCTTTAAATGCAATTAAAGGATTTATGGCAGTCAGCCTCTTCACTACAGTGCCTATAGAACTATATAAGCTCTCGGTCAATTTACAAGCAAGTTTAACTGCTGGTATCACAGGATACGGAAGTGGAATTGGTGGACTTGCAACATCTATTATTGGAGAGTTAAATAATGTAGGTGATATTACAAATATAGGTGTTTCGGGTATATTCGGTGGCATTTCTATGATAACGAGTCCATTTATGGCTCTGTTTATTATTATCCTAATGGGATATGCAGTGATTAAAGTATTTTTTGCAAATCTAAAAAGAGGTGGGATTCTACTTATTCAGATAGCAGTTGGTAGCCTGTATATGTTTTCTGTTCCTCGTGGTTACATTGATGGCTTTATTCAGTGGTGCAAGCAGATAATCGGTTTGTGTCTTACCACATTTCTTCAGGCAACCATATTAACTGCAGGACTTATGGTGGTTAGAGATCATGCACTGCTTGGGTTAGGCTTAATGTTATCGGCAGGAGAAGTACCACGGATTGCTGGAGCATTTGGACTTGATACATCCACTCGTGCCAATGTAATGAGTGCAGTTTATACAGCACAGGCAGCTGTAAATACAACTAAAACTATAGTACAAGCAGTACCAAAATAAAAATAGAAAGAGAGGACTAGATGAAACTAATATATGTTGCATCTCCCTATGCAGGAGATATAAAAAAGAATATAGAATACGCAAAACAGGCTTGCCGATATGTATTAAACGAGGGCAATGCCTTTTTTTGTTCCCATCTTCTCTACCCTCAGATTTTAGATGATAATAATCCAGAAGAAAGAAGATTAGGAATTAACATAGGAAAAGAATTCTTAGCAAAATGCGATGAACTATGGGCATTTGGCGACCATATCTCTAAAGGAATGTTTGAGGAGATTGAGTTTGCAAGAAAGACAGGTATTCCAGTAAAGAGAATAATGAAACTAGATTTTGATTTTGAAATAAAAGAAGAGGCTCTATTTTGTATGAGGATAGATAGATGATCACCTTGGGGAGTCTTTTCGATGGGATTGGAGGATTTCCCCTTGCAGCTATTCATA
>DAIUFH010000123.1:0-3661 GCA_036844705.1 Tissierella sp. | reverse complement strand
ATCACATCTTTTGATATCAATCATATTAAAAATATGAATTCTACAGTAAAGCTAATTGCTGAGGCTAAGGCTTTGGATGATGGTTTTATTGCAATAGTTCAGCCTACAATAGTACCTGATAACAATTACTTTGCAAATGTAAATATGGCTTTCAATTCTGTTGCATTTAAAGGAGACAATGTAGGAGAGTTAAAGTTCTATGGAGCAGGAGCGGGTAAGTTACCTACGGCAAATGCTGTTTTAAGCGATGTAATTGATATTGTAATGGATACCTATAGAAAAGGAAATCCTTTAGGGCATAGAGTGTTGAAGAACTTAAATTCCAACATAAGAGGAAGATATTATCTTAGGATTTCAGATGCTAACGATGAGATTGTCCATGCTTTAAGGGGAGTAGCTGAAGATGTTCTATCTTCAGGCTCTATTACCGCAATTGTTACAAGGGAAATTCAGTTACCTGAATTGAATAAACTTATAACAGATTTTAAAATAGATAGGTCTAGATATTTCTTAGCCGGAATACTCGATTAAAGGTGATAATATGAAATATATAAGTACTAGAAATAAGGAATTTTACGTAACATCTAGTCAGGCAATTATTCAGGGAATATCTGGTGATGGAGGGCTTTTTGTACCTGAAGAGATACCATCTATATCCTTAGATAAATTAAAGGAGCTAAACTATAAAGAGCTGGCTTACGAGATAATGAGTTTATTTTTAGATGATTTTACTAAAAGCCAACTCAAGAGCTGTATAGATAAAGCATATGACAATAAGTTTGACACGGATGCTATAGCGCCATTAGTTGAGGTAGGAGATGATTATTTTCTTGAACTATATCATGGTCCAACATTAGCTTTCAAGGATATGGCATTATCAATTCTACCGCATCTTTTAAAAGAGGCCTTAAGAATTAATGGTATAGATGATGAGGTTGTTATTCTTACTGCTACATCTGGAGATACGGGGAAAGCTGCACTTGAGGGTTTTGCAAATATAGAAGGTATAAATATTGTGGTGTTTTATCCGGAAAATGGGGTCAGTAATATTCAAAAGCTCCAGATGAAGACTCAGAAAAGCAAAAATACATTTGTTGTTGGTATAAATGGGAACTTTGATGATGCACAAAGCGGTGTTAAAGAACTTTTTAATGATAAGGAATTTATTAGAGAATTAAAGACGAATAAATTCATACTATCCTCTGCAAATTCCATAAACATAGGAAGACTTATACCCCAGATTATTTACTATTTTTATAGTTATATGTATCTGATTGGAAAGGGTAAATTAAAGATGGGTGAAGGATTTAATATTTCAGTGCCTACAGGCAACTTTGGAAATATACTTGCTGCATATTATGCAAAAAAGATGGGACTTCCTGTAAATAAGCTTATATGTGCGTCTAATGAAAATAATGTTTTAACGGATTTCTTCAAAACAGGGATTTATGATAAGAGACGTAATCTTTACCCTTCAACCTCACCATCTATGGATATATTGATATCGAGCAATTTAGAAAGATTATTATTCCATGTTAGCGGTAAAAATGACAGCTTAATTAAGGATATAATGGAGGAACTTTCTCATAATGGCTTTTATCATACAAACAAGGATGAGCTAAATGAATTTTATGGGGATTATTCAACTGAGGAAGAGGTTGCTCAAGCTATAAATGATATATTTAAAAGCTATAATTATTTAATGGATACACACACTGCTGTTGCATATAGTGTAGCTAACAAATATAGAGATAAGTGTTTTGATGATACTAAGACATTAGTAGTTTCAACTGCAAGTCCATACAAATTTGCAGGTACAGTTGCATTAGCACTAGGAATAAACATAGAAAACAAGGATGAATTTGAAATAATTGAAGTTCTTTCTAAAGAATCCAAAACAAATATCCCTAAAAATATATTGGAATTAAAAGATAAACCTATTGTTCATCATAACAATTGTGATAAATCGGATATGAGGAAAATGATTGAGACTTTCTTAAAAGCAGGTGAACATCATGATTAAGGTAAAAGTACCTGCAACTAGTGCAAATATAGGCCCTGGTTTTGACTCCCTTGGCATTGCTTTTAACCTTTATAATACATTTACATTTGAAGAAATAGATGAAGGCATCATAATTTCAGGCTGCCAAGAAGGTTTTAATGATGAGGATAATTTAGTATATTTATCTATGATAAGGACATTGGATATATTAGGATATAAGCTAAAGGGCATAAAGATAAATATTGAAGCTGATATTCCCATATCTAGGGGATTGGGAAGCAGTGCAGCTTGTATAGTTGGAGGAATTTTGGGAGCTAATAGGTTGGCTGGTAATCCACTTTCAGAAGATGAGATTCTAAAGATTGCAACAGAAATAGAAGGTCATCCGGATAATGTATGCCCTGCCTTATTTGGAGGGATGACATTATCGATAATGGAGGATGGTGAAATAATCTACAATCATATGCAAATAGCCAATGGTTTAAAATTTCACGCTCTAGTACCTGATTTTACATTATCCACACTTGAAGCTAGGGCTGTTTTGCCACAAAGTATTTCGCATAAAGATGCAATATATAATGTAAGTAGAGTAGCGTTACTTGTATCAGCCCTATCAAGTGGAAGATTTGAATTGCTAAAATATGGACTTCAGGATAAGCTGCATCAAATATATAGAGGTGAAATGATACCTCATTATAATGAAGTAATTGATATTTGTAATAACTGTGGAAGTATTGGTACTTTTCTAAGTGGTGCAGGACCAACTATTATGGCAATAACTCATGACAAAGATGTTGATTTTAAGAAGGATATTGGAAAACAACTAAATTTGCTTGATAATAAGTGGACTATGAAGGAATTATCCATAGATTTTGAAGGGGCAATTGCCCTACCTTTGTTCATATAAGCAATAGTTATTTTACAGTTCCAATGGCGATACCCTCTTCAGTATAATAAAGAGATTTTCTTAACATAGGTTCGCTAAATTTCATTTTCATAGATCCAATTTTAGCAGTTGTACCTGGATATATAGTACCTGAGCATACAATACGACCGTATCCTTTTGATTTAATTGATTCAGTAATTTTCTCTAACTCCTGTTTTCCATCAATTATTGAAGCATTTATATGGCGGTAGGTAGAAAGGGCATTGTCAAGGATCTGCTTTTTTTCAGGAGTCAAACGATTTGCAGCTTGATATTGTTGGAGCAAGGAGATTAGGGATTGCAGACTTTTTATTTTAGTATCTAATTCAGGGAGCTCTTTTAAGAGCTCTTGTTGCCTTTCTATAATAGTAGAATCTGTTCCAAGCTCTAGATGAGTTTTTACAGCAGCGACTGAACCAATAGTACGTGCTACGATGTTCTCACCTGCAATACAAATACCGCCTACAATTTTAGAAATTGAGCCAACTGTCTGTACTGTTTTTCCGCATTTAATATTGCTATTCATTATATAAGCAGCTTTCATATCTCCTTTGACAAATATATTACTGTTTTCTACAAATTTAATTGTTAGGTCCCCCTCACAATATATCTTGCTTCCAACAGCACCATTTCTTAAAACAATATTTCCACCGGCTTTCAATGTTGCTGAATTAACATTTCCCTTTACTTCAATATTTCCTTCAGCTTCAACAATAAATCCAGGAAGAACTGCC
>DAIUFH010000122.1:0-3810 GCA_036844705.1 Tissierella sp. | reverse complement strand
ATAGGGATATTTGGATTATTTATAGGAGATATACTAATGGCTATTTTAGATCCTAGAATAAAGCTTCAGAGAGGAGGTACCAGATAATGAGCTCAAAGTTAAAAAAAGTATCTGACGGTATAAATGCCTCAATGTTTGAATTTGCGCAATTTGACGAAAGGCAGGCTCAAAGAGCTGGTTACTCAAACTATTCCTATTGGCGCTCAACGACCCAAGTATTTTCAAAGAATAAAATAGCAAATTTTTTTTTCTATCTAGTAATAATATTACTTACATTTACATTGATACAACCATATTTGCCAAATCAAAAATCACCAACTGAAATAACCATAGATCCCACTACGGGAATGCAGCTCAGAAATCATGAACCTAATGCAGAATTCTGGTTTGGAACAAATTCCATAGGGCAGGATCTTTGGGCAAGAATCTGGAGTGGAACTAGAACCTCTCTGCTCATCGGTCTTTTGGTAGGAATTTGGGAGGCTATTATTGGAATAATAATTGGTGCTCTATGGGGGTACGTTAGAAGCCTGGATAGAATAATCACAGAAATTTATAATGTAATGGACAATATACCCCATACAATTATCCTAGTACTACTAACATATATAATGAGACCCAGCATTCCAACATTGATATTTGCCATGTGTATAACTGGATGGCTTGAAATGGCAAGATTTGTAAGGAATCAGATAATAATTATTAGAGACAGAGAATATAATCTGGCATCAAGATGCTTAGGAACTCCAACTATGAGAATAATAAACAGAAATCTGCTACCATATTTAGTATCAGTAATCATGTTAAGAATTGCACTTTCTATACCGGGAGCCATTGGTTCTGAGGTATTTTTGACATATATAGGCCTTGGGTTACCAATTAACATACCATCTCTTGGGAATCTTATCAATGAAGGAAGAGGGGTAATGATGGTAGAATCTCTAAGATATCAGCTTATATTTCCAGCAATTGTTCTTTCGTTAATAACTATTTCCTTCTATGTAATAGGTAATGCCTTTGCAGATGCAGCAGATCCAAGAAATCACGTATAGGAGGCGAGCAAATGGACGGGAAAACAATACTGTCTGTAGATGACTTAGTCATCAAGTTCAGATTAAGAGGGAGAATTTTAACAGCAATAAGGGGAGCTTCTCTTGAGTTTTATGAAGGGGAAAGTCTTGCCATAGTTGGAGAATCAGGTTCTGGTAAAACAGTTCTCACAAAAAGCTTTATGGGTTTATTGGATAAGAATGGGTGGGTGGATTCAGGTCAAATAATATATAAAGGTAAGAATATTGCCGGATATAAAAGTGAAAAAGAATGGTTAACAATTAGAGGCAAGGAAATAGCCATGGTATTTCAAGAACCAATGACTTCATTAAATCCATTGAAGTCTATAGGAAAGCAAGTAAAAGAAGCAGTAGTTCTTCATCAGGGATTAAAGGGTGAGGCAGCAAAAAAAGCAGCAATAGAAATATTGGACGATGTTGGAATAACAGATTCCGAAAGAAGATACAACCAATATCCTCATGAGTTTTCAGGTGGAATGAGACAGAGGGTAGTTATAGCTATAGCTGTAGCTTGCAGGCCACAGATACTAATCTGTGATGAGCCTACTACTGCACTTGATGTCACTATTCAGGCTCAAATATTACAACTTTTAAAGGAGTTAAAAATGAAATATCATTTGACTACTATTTATATAACTCATGATTTAGGAGTAGTAGCTAATGTAGCTGACAGAATAGCAGTAATGTATGCTGGAGACATAGTAGAGGTTGGTACTGCTGAAGAAGTATTTTACAATGGCCAGCATCCATATACGTGGGCGTTATTATCATCCTTACCTCAACTGGGAATAAAGGGGGAACCTTTATATTCAATAAAGGGAACACCACCAAATTTATTCAATAATATAAAAGGGGATGCTTTCGCCTCAAGAAATCAAAAGGCTTTGAAGATAGATTTTGAAAAAAGGCCCCCATATTTTGATGTAAGTCCAACTCACAAGGCTAGGACATGGCTACTTGATCCTCGGGCACCTAAGGTCGAACCACCTGAGTCCATTAAGATATTAAGACAACAATGGGGGGTTAGTCCATGAAGAAAGAAAAATTATTAGAGGTTAAAAATATTACGGTAGAATTTGGTGCAAAAAAAAGAAATAAGTTTAAAGCTGTAGATAATGTTAGCTTCCGCATATATAAAGGAGAGACATTTGGACTTGTGGGAGAATCAGGCTCAGGCAAAACTACTATTGGCAGGGCGATTATTAGGATTAACCCTATAGCTAAGGGAGAGATATTATTTAATGGACAAAAAATTTCTGGAGACATAAGTAAAGAACTGGATAGGGAAATTACTAGAAAGATTCAAATGATTTTTCAGGATCCTATGGCATCATTAAATGAAAGGGCGAAGGTAGATTATATAGTTTCTGAAGGATTATATAATCTAAAGAATTATAAGAGTGAAGAGGAAAGGAAAGCAAAAGTTGCAAAAGCATTACTTGATGTAGGTTTACTACCAGAATTCGCATCTAGATTTCCTCATGAATTCTCAGGCGGTCAACGTCAGAGAATAGGGGTAGCAAGGGCTTTAATAATGGAACCCGAATTTATAATAGCAGATGAACCAATCTCAGCCTTGGATGTATCCATAAGAGCTCAGGTATTAAATTTATTATCTGAACTACAAAATAAATTAGGATTAACCTATCTCTTTATAGCTCACGATTTATCAGTGGTTAGATTTATATCTGATAGAGTTGCAGTTATTCATAAGGGTAAAATAGTGGAACTAGCAGAAACAGAGAAGCTTTTTAAACATCCTTTGCATCCATATACAAGGGCACTGCTATCAGCAATACCACTTCCTGATCCCATAAGGGAGAAGAAAAAGGTTTTACAGATCTATGACCCAAGCTGTCATGATTATTCGGTAGATAAGCCAAAATGGGTTGAGATGGAATCAGAGCATTTTATATTGGGAAATGAAAAGGAATTGTGTGAATATAGAAGGATGTTGAAACAGGGTCAAATAAAAGACTCCAGCATATCAAGATAAGTCTTGGTATACTGGAGTTTTGGTTTTTATTCTTCTTCTAATTCTATTTCTTTAGTTTCTTCGTCTTCTACTTCCTCTTCGTCTTCGTCATTAGTTGTGGTTGGAGCAATTAGTGTGCATATAACTTCATCCAAATCCCTTGCTATAGTGATGTTAGGATTGTTTGCTATATTTAAGTCTTTAACCATCTTAGGTGTATTAAAATCTATATCCACCACGTCTAATTCAATAATATTAGGGATATCCTTAGGTAAACATTCTATTTCAATACTATCCAAATGTTGCATCAAAGTAGATGGCTGTACTCTTATGTTGTCTCTGTTTAATATTGTAATAGGTATTGTCATTTTTACTTTTTCATCCATATTTAATTTTTGAAAATCAATATGATATATTCCATTTCCAAGAGGTTCTTTTTGGATCTCTTTAATAATTACTGGTATTTTAGAATTTTCAAGATTTAAATAGAATGTGGATGATATGCCTACAGCCTTGTATAATTTTTGAAAATCACTTAAAGATACAAGGATGTGTTGAGTTTCTTGCCCTCTGCTATAGATTACTCCAGGAATATAATTATCTTTTCTCATCTTTTTTGCAATATTCTTACCTGTTTCTTCTCTTTTTAGTGTTTTCATCTCTATATTTATCATTAGAAACCTCCATTTATTTTTCTTGTTTTTCTTAATTTCTTTATATCACACTTTCATGTTTTGTGCAAATTTTCCAAGATATAGTGGTGGA
>DAIUFH010000121.1:0-3854 GCA_036844705.1 Tissierella sp. | reverse complement strand
CAAAATCCAGTGAAGGCAAGCTTCAGGTAAAGCTTGCTCAGCTTAAATATAGATTGCCAAGATTAATTGGTTTTAGTGATTATTTATCTAGAACAGGAGGGGGTATAGGGACTAGAGGACCTGGAGAGCAAAAATTGGAAACAGACAGGAGACACATATTAAGAGAAATAAATAATATTGAAAAGCAGTTAAAGGAAGTAGAACAAATAAGAACAATCAAAAGAAAGAAAAGGGAGGAGTCAAATCTTCCTATTATAGCATTAGTTGGATATACAAATGCCGGTAAATCAACATTGTTAAACAAACTTATTGAATACAATGATGATAATGTAAAAAAAGAAGTATTTGTAGAGGATATGTTGTTTGCAACACTGGATACATCCTTAAGGAGATCCAAACTTCCAAATGGACAGCCATTTCTTATAACAGATACCGTAGGCTTTGTATCAAAGCTGCCGACTAGATTAATAGAAGCCTTTAAAGGTACATTGGAAGAGGTTAAATATGCTGATTTATTGCTTCATGTCGTCGATTCATCAAACGAAGATTTAGATATTCAGATAAAAACTACTCTAGAGATATTAAAGGACTTGGATGTATTGGATAAATCAATGATATTTGTATTTAATAAAATAGATAGGATTGATATTCAAAATATTATTTATGATATCAATTTAGTAAAGTCGAAGATATTTATATCTGCTAAAAACAATATCAATATAGATAAATTAATGATGATGATAGAGGAAAACCTACCACAAAAATTTAGCAAAGTAAAATTAATTATTCCTTATGATAAGCAATCAGTTATTAATTATCTTATGAATAATTATGAAGTAGAGGAAATGTCATATGAAGAAAGTGGTACTCTAATAAACGTAGTACTAAATCAGATTGATTATGAAAGATATAAAGAATTTATTATTGCACAATAATGGTGATTAGATGAAGGATATTTATCGTACGATATATGATTATGGTGAAGATGAGATTACAATAAACAAATCAAGATTTATCGGGTATTCAATGCCCATAGGATCTGAAGAACAGGCTTTAGAGTTTATTAAAACAATAAGTTCAAGAAATAAGGATGCCAATCACAATGTTTATGCATATGTTTTTGGTGAAGAATCTAATATACAAAGATTTAGTGATAATGGTGAACCTTCTGGTACAGCAGGTATTCCTGCTCTTGAGGTCATTAAAAAGGAAAATTTAAGAAATGTAGTGGTAGTAATTACTAGATATTTCGGAGGAATAAAACTTGGTGGCGGAGGACTTATTAGGGCATATACTAAAGGAGCTAAAATTGCTTTAGATGCTGGAAAAATAGTAGAGATGAACATCCATACCAAATTAGGTCTAATCCTTCCTTATACACTTTTAGGCAAGCTTGAGAATTATTTAAATGTTAATGGATATAAAATCGAAGAAACATCATATAAGGAAAATGTAGAAATATTTATTTATATTAAAAATTGTGAACTAGACGAATTTAAAAAAACAATTATGGATATTACTAATGGTTCTGCACAAATAGATGAACTTGAAGAAAGGCACTTACCATTATTTAATGATAAGAGGCTCTAAAAAGGGGTACAATTACTAAGAGGTGATATTAATGAGTATAAAGCAGGAGATGCTTGAAAAAAAAACATGGGCAGTTGTTGGCGTTACAGCAAAAAAAGATAAATGGGGATATAAAATATTTAATATTTTAAAGGAACACAACTATGAAACATATGGCATAAGCCCAAACTATGATGAAATTGAAGGCAATAAGATATACCATTCTTTAAGTGAGTTACCTGTCAAGATAGATGTAATCGACATGGTTGTTTCTCCAAAGATAAGCTTAACTACACTTGAAGAAGCAAAAGAGCTTGGAATAGAATATATTTTCTTTCAACCAGGTACATATAACGATGAGGTAATAGAAAAGGCTAAAGAATTGGGATTTAAATATTTAACTAAAGATTGTATATATGCAACCTTAAGGAATATGTAAAAATCCATAATGATTTTCTGCTGTTCAGAATGTTATGCTAGGAGGAGCCATTGGCTCCTCCTGCATTTACGGACTTATATTCCATTCATTTGCAAACTCCATTTCTTGGACATACTAATATTCTGTCATCTTTGTCACCCAAGAGCCTAATTATTCTTGCTACTCACGAGCTTACCATTTTTGTCATTCCAAGCGTAGTCGAGGAATCTCGGATTTTAGGTTGTTCCAGATTTTTATTCTTTTTTGAATAATTCATATAGACCAACTAAGAGCAAAAAAATGCCAAAATATATTCTCAAATTATTTTCTTCTATTAAATTAGCTAATATCGCACCACAAGTAGCACCTACAATACCTCCAATAATTATCTTTTTATTGTATTTACTTTCAAGATTTCCTTCCTTTCTATGGGTTAGTAACGCAATTATAGCAACTGGAATAAATACTACAAGATTTACACCTTGGGCATCAATTTGTGATACATCATTAAATAGAACTAGAAATGGAATTAAAAGTACTCCTCCACCTATACCCATTCCGCTTATTATTCCTGAAAAAAGTCCAATTAATATCAGTTTCATTTCCATATCATCCTAACTGCAGTATATATGATAACACAACCAAAAACCTTTCTTAATATCTTTGCAGGTATTTTATTTAGTATCTTTGCTCCTATAAAGCTGCCTACAAGGCCTCCTATCATCACAATTAAGCTAATTTTAAAAGGAATAGTGTTATTGAAAAAATAGACTATAGTACTTACTATAGATATTGGAAGAATAATAGATATTGCTGTTGCATGTGCCTTATAATCCTTTAATCCTATAAAAAAAGTCAAAGCTGGAACTATTATCATACCACCTCCTGAACCAAAAACACCATTAATTAATCCCGTAATGAATCCTAACAAATATAATTTAGAGTTATTTTTTTCCATTATGATACTCCTATTATGATATAATAAATTAATACATAGTACTAATTTCACCAAATTAGATTTAGATATACATTTAACGGAGGTAATGAAAATGGAGAATGTTGATTTAGTAATTGAAAAAATCGTTCTTTGGTTAAAAGATAGGGTAAAATCTGCAAATGCAAAAGGCTTAGTATTTGGATTAAGTGGAGGTATAGACTCGGCAGTTGTAGCTGCTTTGGCTAAAAAAGCTTTTCCGGATACATCACTTGGAATAGCAATGCCTATTCATAGCAGTCATGAGGATATGGAGCATGCTGAATTAGTTGCTAAATATTTAGATTTAGAGTTAGCAGTAGTAGACTTAAGCAAAACCTATGATTCGCTTATTGAGGCAAGTAAGTTAAATTCTTGTAATAAACTGGCTAAGGCTAATATAAAACCTAGGCTGAGAATGACAACTCTATACTACTTTGCACAGAATAATGGATATCTGGTATGTGGTTCAAGCAACAAATCGGAATTTGAAATTGGATATTTTACAAAATATGGTGATAGTGGTTCCGATTTGATGCCATTGGTAAGCTTTGTTAAATCCGAAATAAGAGAAATAGCTAGAGCACTGGATATTCCTGAAATTATCATTAACAAACCTCCTACAGCTGGTTTGTGGACAAATCAGACAGATGAAGATGAAATGGGCTTTAGTTATGATATGTTGGATCATTATATTAAGACAGGTCAGGGTCCAGAAAAAATAGTAAATAGAATAAAGTATATGCAAAAAAATAGCAGTCATAAAAGAGAATTTGCCCATATATTTAAACTATAATGTGTTTAGGATGTTACTATTCACAGTACTTTAAAATTGTGTAAAAATCGAAAAATGATAAAAATACACACTCACGGTTTCGGAGATGAATAATTCTA
>DAIUFH010000120.1:0-3923 GCA_036844705.1 Tissierella sp. | reverse complement strand
TATTTTTTAATATTTTTGAAATTCCTGATGTTTTAGAATTAGAGTTTACTTCTATTTTTTCCTCATAAATAAAAAAGCCCATTATTAGTGATAAGAAAGCAACAATAATACATATTAAAAATATGTTTCTTACCCCATAGTTAACAGCTATAAATCCTCCTATAAACATAGCAAATACCTGACCTATTTTACTATTTGAAGTCGCAATTCCCACTGACTTTGATGATTCTGAATCAGTAAAATATCCAATAAACAATACAGTAAAATTGACCCATGTTGCAGATGCCGCTCCTGCAAATAGTCTTGCAGCTAAAAGAGTATACGGACTGGGTGCAATATATACAACAGTTGCACTTATAATGGCACATATTATTCCAAAGATTATAAAGGCCTTTCTATTCATTAATTTATCAGACACTATACCAAGTGGAATCCTTAATATAGTTTGAGTTACTCCATAGGCTCCTGCTATAAGACCTATGAGTTTATATGATGCTCCCAATTCCTTTGCATATGTTGTCATTTGCGGCATATATGCATACAGTGAGAACCAAAACAAAACCATTACTACAGAAAAAAAAGACCGCCTCTTCTTAATCAAATAATCTTCCATAAAATGTCCCCTTTATTTCATGTAAATCTATTCCTTATAACGGAAATCACTTCCATAATAACATTTTCCTAATACCTTGTCAAATAAAGAAAAAAAGAGAGGTTGCCCTCTCTTTGATTATCCTTAACTAACTATTTTTCACTTGTGTTTACATGCTGTGACCTTGCTGCTTCACCTTCAACTAATCTTCCCTCTACTACATTTTCTTTTGGATTATAAATATCGTTGATATTCCAAATTCCATCTGTAGGTACTGGAATATTTTCCATTGGTACATCTATTAAATATGGCTCATTTGAATTAATAGCCTCTTCAAATACCCCCTTGAATTCATCAGCAGAGGTTATTCTCTTTGATTTTACTCCATATGCTTTTGCTACTTCTGCCCAATCCGGGTTATAAGGTTTGCCATCTGGTGTATGGAATATCGTACCAAATGTATGATCATAAGCGCCAGCTGTCAATCCAGCTATTGTTCCAAACGCATTATTATTCATAACAACCCATACCACTGGTATATTTTGCTCTACAGCTGTAGCTAATACCGATGGATTTGTTCCGAATCCACCATCTCCAATTAAGGTAATGACCTTCTTATCCGGAGCAGCCAATTTTGCACCAAGAATTGCTGCTGAACCAAATCCCATTGTTGCCAAGCCACCTGGGTGGAATATTGTATCCGGTTTAGTTATATCAAATTGTTGTCCTACACCATTTTTGTTCCAGCCTACATCTGTAAAGATCAGACCATCTTCGGGGAATACTTCTCTTACATCTTTAAGTATTCTCTGCGGAGTCATTGGGTATCTTGAATCTTCAGATATAGCTCTGTTTGATTCTTTGAAATTGGCTTTGTATTCAGCTATTTCCTTTCTTAACTCTGGTCTGTCAATTCCTTCAGGTTTTAATTCTTTTGCTGCTTCCAAAATTTCTGCTAAAGCTTGTTTTGGATCTGCTACAGCCCCTATTTCTACAGGATAATTTCTTCCTATTTCAGCTGGTTCCATATCTATTTGAATCCATTTAGAATCTTTACTAAATGTTACTCCCTCATACCATGAGCTTGAATCAGCTTCAGTCAGTCTTGTACCAACTGCTAGTATTAAATCTGCAGAGGATGATTTTCCATTTACAAAATAAGTTCCCCAGAATCCTGTCATACCTACTAATAGAGGATGCTTGTCAGATATTCCTCCTTGACCCATCAAGGTTCTTGTTACAGGAATATCTAGGAAATCGACTAACTCAGTTAACTCTCCGCTTGCTCCATGATATACTACTTGGCCGCCTATGTGAATTAATGGCTTTTCTGCTTCGATCAATCTCTTAGCTATTTCCCTTGCTGTTTCTTTTGGAAGAGCTGGTTTTACAGTGTATTGAGCATCTCCTATTCTTCTTTCAAATATGCTTGTATCTACTTCTCTCGACCACATATCCATAGGTACTGAGATTAAAACTGGTCCTGGTCTTCCTGATTCAGCTAGTCTAAATGCCTTATCGAGAATTTCTGGCATTAATTCAGGTTTATCTAGTCTCCATGCCCTTTTTACAAATGGCCTATATATTTCATATTGTGACGCATCAGCATGTAAATTTATTTCCTGATGTGGATGTTTCCCATAATAATAACTTGGAACATCTCCAGCTAAAACTACCATTGGTATAGCATCTAATGCAGCATTTGCTACACCTGTTACAGCATTTGTAATCCCTGGACCCAAATGTGTCATCACCACTGAAGCATTCTTAGTAACTCTTGCATATCCATCAGCAGCTGTTGCCGCTATTTGCTCATGCCGATTTGATACATAAGTTATTTTTTTGCTTTTCCCTAAAGCATCAAGAAATCCTATTACTGTATGACCTGTTAGCCCAAATACATATTTGACATCTCTTCTCTCTAGATACTCTACTATTTGATATGATAATAGTTTTTTCAAGGATTCTCCTCCTTTATTATATTTTTCTTAAAGCTTTGTAAAACTGTTTTCAGCTTCTACATACCGTTATTGTGCTAAAGCTGACCGTAATTTTATAGTGTATTATTTGAATCTTTAGTTCCTCATATCGGAACTATACTCGTGATTACGGAACTTAATTTCATGTTATCACTACATCATATGCATGTCAATGAAAACTTTTTCATAGGTTTTGCATTATTTAATTAATTCACTACTCTTCCCAGCCTTTAAAATATATCCAGGTAAATCATGAGACACAATTTCTCTTATTCTTCGTGCTACTGCAATAGCTTTATCCAAATCTACATCTGTTTCTATGCCCATCTCCTGTAGCATATGGATAACATCCTCACTGATAACATTTCCGGCAGCACCTGGAACAAATGGACATCCCCCTAATCCTCCAAATGATGCATCAAACCATGTTATGCCTGCCTGCATCCCTGCTAATATATTAGCATTGCCTAGTCCTCTGGTATTATGAAAATGCAGTATCCATTTCACATCTGGAAATATATTTTTTAATTCTGTACACATTTCATATACTTGATTTGGTACAGCCATACCTGATGCATCTGATAAAGATATTTCCTTTATACCTACATTTAAATAAGCCTTAACAATATTCTTTACATCTTCTATTGGAATATATCTCTCCCATGGAGAACCAAATGGCATAGATATTGAGCCTGATATCTCAAGACCATTTGCCACAGCTAAATCTACACAGTCTTTAAACTTTGCCACGCTTTCTTCCGGTGTCATATTTAGATTTGCCAAATTGTGTCCTTTGCTCGCAGATACATTTAATTTTACTTTCTTGCAGCCACAACCTATAGCTCTTTGAACGCCTTTTAGGTTTGCGACCAATGCTCTGTATTCTACTCCTTCTTTCATAGTTATACCTTTATAGACGTCATCGGTTGAAGCCATTTGCGGCACAGCTTTCGGACTCATAAATGAGCCAACTTCAATGACCTTATATCCAGCATCAGTCAAAGCATCAATTATTTCTATCTTCTCTTCTACAGTCAAAATTTTGTCCTCATTCTGCAGTCCATCTCTTGGACCTACCTCACATATAGTTATCTTCTTTGGTAAGTTCATTATATAACCCTCCTTGTTTTTAATATATGTCAAAACCCGAGATTCTTCGCTAACGCTCAGAATGACATTAGTGGAATGATTCTTCACTTAAGTCCAGAATGAACTTAGTGGGATGATTCTTCATTTACGTTTAACCCTATATGTTTCCTTATTAAAAAAACATATAACTAACCTATCTAAGTTAATTATATGTTTTAAAAATTTTATTGTCTAATACATTAATTTTATAAAAATGATAGAAA
>DAIUFH010000119.1:0-4028 GCA_036844705.1 Tissierella sp. | reverse complement strand
CCATATAGTTCGTTAAGATAAGTATACATTCCACCTAATTTTGGAATATATGCAGATATCTCTGCCATTGTCAATGCACTACACAAGGAAATCAAGCCACCGGCTATCCATAGTATAAGTGACATTCCGGTTGAACCGGTATTTTGCAGAATGGTAGCAGGCTTTAAAAATATACCGGTACCAATTACAAATGCTACTGAGTGGATTGTTGCTTCAAATAATGTAAGATTCCTTTTTAACTGTCCTTCTCCCTGATTGATGTCGTTTTTCTTTTGTTCTGACATAATATACCTCCTTATAATTTAATTTGATGCATTTATTTCATTTACCCCCTAAATAAATTAGGGGATAATTGAAAACTTTAAGATGTAGCTTCCTTTAATACTAAACAAATATACATCCGCTTATTCAATAGGTGCGGAGCTATCTTATTTTAAGAGGTTCATAATAGTTTTATATACAAGCACAGGTGTTACTTCAAAGGAATATTCTTTCTCAAGTCTTTCTGTAAACTTGTGTGCATCTTTTCCGAATGTTCCTATATCAAGTACTGGTAAATCCAATTTTTGCATGTCTTCCAATGGTAAATTGTATTTTGAGCCGAATCCTGGCATGTTATTCTTCAATGCAGCTATGATTTTTGGATCTTTAGGTGCCGCTCCGTAACTTAAATCAGATATATAAGGGAAAAATTTCTTGTACACAAGTTTATAATCTGATTCAGTCGTATTAACAGCATCCTCTACAGCTTCAAGTAACGCTTTTTCCTTAGGTTGATTTCCTTCCACATAAATGTGAGGATAATAAGGTGGAGCAAAGTAAACTATGACCACAGGTTCCCTATCGGACCATAGATTATGAACTAATTCAACAAGTTTAAGTGAAAAATCTCTACTATCTATGGAATCGTCCTTAAGCATTTCTTCAGTAAGCTGAGCAATTTTTTCATCCAATTCATTTCCTAATTCTTCTTTTACTTCTTTATATAATTCATCATAGCTCATAACTCTTGCTTTCCAATCAAGCTTCTTGTATTCTCTTTTAGCCAATTTACAGAACTTTTCATACTGCTGGTTTAAACTATTAATTGTTAACTGAAAAGCTTCCATAGAAGCATCTTTCATCTTTTCCAACACTTCATCTGGTGTGCTGCTATGTGTTGCATAGTTAAAAAACAATGTGGAAGTCTTAGATGTTTGTACAGAGTATTCAGGTTTTAGATCTCTTTGCTTTAAGGTAATTGGAGGAAGAGTAACTTCTCCTTCAACTATATCGCAGAAATCTGTATTCAGATTAATTCTATTTGTTATTGCTGAAGCTATTTGGTTTGAATCTATTCCCTTAAATGATTCGCCAACATGTGTTTCTTTTCCTACTATATAGAAGGAAGGCATTAATTTACCAACAGTACCTACATATACATATTTGTTTTCATCGCCTTCAAATTCTGATGTCATATAATCTGTATCTAGAAGTGCAAGATATTCTAGACCTTCCTTTTCCTGTAGTTTCACTAACTCAGGTATTACGGACAGCATTCCTTTGGAATTACTTTCTTCATCGCAAACGGCAGCATAAATCAAATTGCCTTCAAAATTCTCTATATCTTTTGATAGTTCCTCTATGATTGCCATTATTACAGCGTCTCCGGCTTTCATATCAAATAATCCACGCCCAAAGAGATATTTTCCGGATTCTAAATCCCTTCTTGCTTCATCCGGCAATGTATGAGCTATTTCTTTAAACTTTTCTGTAAGTTCATAAGGTTTACCTGCATATTCCTTAAGGCTACCGTAATCTGAAATTCCTACAGTGTCGGTGTGTCCTATTAAAATAACGGTTTTTTTACTGTTTCCCTTTTTTCCTCTTAATAGTGCAACAACACTTTTTCTTCCAAGTTTATCATCCTCAGCGTCAACAAATTTTAAATCTTCAGGGTGATTTTTGTAATAATCCATTTCAGATAATATATCATATACCTTTTGACTTACATCTAGTTCCCCTTTCGTATCTACTACGCTAACCTGATTCGTCAATTCTACTGCAAATTGTTCAATTCTTGCTGAACTTATGTTTTTCAACCTTATTCCTCCTACTATTTATTTTATTTAATAATCATTAATACAATTATTTGATTATTTTTAATATCTAATATATCCAAATAAAAGGTGACTATTTATAAGTTAATAAGAATTTTATTATTTTTATAGATGTTTTATATTAACAAAGATAATTTAGTTATTCAATATATTTCGTACAACTAAGTCAACTAATTGAGGAGTTTTATAAAATAAATCTTCTTTCAAAACCCTTTCAGTATATTTATGCAAGTCTCTTCCAAATGGTCCAACATTTATAACTGGCATGGATAGCTCTTTGATTATTTCTAATGGAATATAATAAATATCGTTCCACATTAACATATTGTTAGATATATAATCAATATCCTCTTGGTCGGAAACAAACATTGCATAACTTAAATCTGATATACCCGTAAAATAATTTTGTACTGTATATTCTTCATTAAAGTTTTTCTTTGCATATTGTTTTAACTTTTCAATAGTTTCATTGATTTCTTCTGACTTTTCACCTAATAAACTATTATTTGTACTTGGATAATATGGTGGAGTCATTGCTAAAACAACACATGGATTTTTATCTCTTACAAACTCTAAGGTTTTTTCAATGATTGCATTTGCAGCATCTATAGTAGATATTTTGTTAGAATTAAACTTATCTTTAATATCATCCATTAGATTGGAATATGCAATTTCAAATTCATTGCCTGAATCCCTTAAAGCTTCTGCATATAATTCTGAATAGAATTTTACACTTATTTCCCATGGAAGCTTATCATATTCAGTTCCAGCTATCTGATTATAAGCCTTATAGCTTTCATTCATATCATTTATAACCTGGATAAATGCATCATTACAAATTTCTTTTATTTCATCCATTATTGACATTGGCGATCTCTTCAACGGCAATATGCTCATGTAACCTGTCGAAGCAATAGGCAATGATACATCATAAACTTGTTTTCTATCTTTATGATATAGCCAAGTTGGAGGTGGATTTGTAGTAGTCCCGACTTTTTCTATAAAATTAGGATTAAGTTCAGTTCTTCTTATAATCTCAGATAATAAATTTATTGGATTTAATCCTAAATATACCTGACCAACGTGTGCAAGCTTACCACGTACATATACAACTGGCATAATCTTACCTATGGAGCCATCATAAATTGTAGGTTTTAAATCGTTACCTCTCTCATGTGGTTCTGAATTGAGCATTAACTTATAGTTTAGATTATATTTATCTTTTAATTCTTTTAATAGATAAGTTGCTCCTCTCATACCAGCTGATAAATTTTCTTCATCAGGTACTGAAATTAGGACAATATTTCCCTTAAAATCTTCATCTTTGCTATACTCTTCGATAAGTGACAGTTGAATTGAACCACCGCCTTTCATATCGCTGCAGCCACGCCCAAATATCCATTTATCACTCATTAAATCATCATATGCCTGTTTTGGCAATTCCATTTTATTTTGTTTGAAGGCTTCCATCAATTCATATGGCTTTAGGCTCAATTCTTCTAATACGCCATAATCCTTTGTTTCTACAATGTCATGATGATGAATAAATACAATAGTATCGTCACCTTGACCCTTTAGTAGACACCAAGAGACCTTTCTATCTAGATAATCTCCTGGGATATCAAACAAGCCGCAATATTCAGGGTGTTTCTTAAAATAATCTACCTTTGAAAAATAATTTTCAAAAAATGTTTCAATATTATGTTCTTTTATAGAATTTGTATCACTTCTGGTCCCTACAAAAGCTAGAAGATTTTCTTCAATTAGATTCTTCATATATTCTTTATCTTTAATCATCATATTCTCCTTATTTAATCGATATAATGTTAATGAATTTTTATTCTAATTCAATTATGCCCATAAAAAGATCAACGGCAACTTCTATTAATTCATCACGAAAATCATATTCAAAAGTATGGACATTAGGAT
>DAIUFH010000118.1:3631-4132 GCA_036844705.1 Tissierella sp. | reverse complement strand
ACAAAATAATCATAGAAAACATATTGGACTTCAATCCAAAACATATATTTGAATGTGGACAATGCTTTAGATGGTATGTGGAGGAAGATGAAAGTTATACAACTATTGCATACGGTAAGGTTCTAAATGTAAAAAAGGTTGAAAATAGTATCATTCTATCCAATACAAATATGAAAGAATTTCACGATATTTGGTATAACTATTTTGACTTGGATAAGGATTATTGGTCAATAAAGAAGGAACTATCTAAGGATCCAATTCTTAAAGAGGCAATAACATTTGGACAAGGACTGAGAATCTTAAATCAAGAGCCATATGAGACGTTAATATCTTTCATAATATCCGCCAACAATCAGATACCAAGAATAAAAAAAGCTGTTGAACTAATCTCAACTGATTTAGGAGAGTATGCAGGCACTTGGAATGGTAAAGAATATTTTAGCTTCCCAAAACCGGATAAGCTTGCAGATCTTGATGTAGAATATATAAAAGAAAAATATA
>DAIUFH010000118.1:0-3589 GCA_036844705.1 Tissierella sp. | reverse complement strand
GGGATGAAGGTAAAAACTTATTGACTACCCTGCCGGGAGTAGGTCCAAAGGTCAGTGACTGTATATTATTGTTTGCTTTTGATAAGGAAGAAGCCTTCCCAGTTGATGTATGGGTAAAAAGGGTAATGGAATATTTTTATTTAAAGGAGGAAACAAGTCCAAAGCAAATAGGTTTATCCGGAGCCAGAATCTTTGGCAGACTAGCAGGCTATGCGCAGCAATATTTGTTTTACTATGCAAGAGAGCTAGGTATAGGAAAGTAGTTGAACTGTGAACTGTGAACTGTGAAATGTGAATTGTGAAATGTGAATTGTGACCTGTGAATTGTGAATTGAAAATTGTAACTCAATTGTAACAACTTTCCAGAAAAATACTGATATACTAAAATTAAATAGTCGATGAGATAGGAGAGATATATTTGAAATATATGAAATTTATTCTGATTGGAATAGGGCTTATATTTCTTATATTTCTCCTTTTTTTATCTTCTAATGAATACATATTAGGTGAAATAGTACTGGATAAAGCATATGGTGATATAGATGGCGATAGCACTAATGAATTAATAGTTTTAAATAAGAACCTATTCCATAAGTATGGTAATGAAGTAATCATATACGATGATATAAATAGCTTAACTGAAATCTGTCGAGAAAATTTCTCGGAATTAAAGCCTTGGAAAATAGATACAGGTGATGTGGATGGAGACGGTATTTGTGAATTGTCGATAGGTGTATATAAGGAGACTATATTTCATCAAGTTGAGGACAAAAGGCCTTTCATATATTCCTATAAGGACAATAGATTGTTTCCTAAATGGAGGGGTTCCAGATTTTCAAGACCTTTTACCAACTATACCTTCTATGATTTAGATAATGATGGTTGCGATGAAATCATCTCAATAGAAATACTTGAGGATGGCAAACTTATCCTTAATTCATATAAATGGATAGGTTTTGGAGTTGAAGGTTTTTTGGAAAGTGATATATATGATAAAATCTATGGACTTAATAAAGGCAGTGAATTAACTGTCAATGTTGAAAAGGATGGAAATAAAGTCAATGGAAAAATAGTAATAAAGGATAGTAAACTGACTATAGAAAGGATGGATTAGCATGAAGAGGTTTTTACTAATTATAATTTCACTAGCGATTATTTTAACTGGATGCACAAAAACACCGGCAATATCTGAAGAGGAGCCTGGGAAATCACCTACAGATGACATTCCAAATGCACAGGCTGTTACGTTCCAAAAATATGAACGAAAGACTGTAGATGTTCCTTATTCACCATCAAAGTTTGAATCTAATGTAGCCCCATATAAGGTGAATGATGATTTATCAAATATTGAAAATTTATCGAAATTCGGTAGTTTCTCTAAGGAACAGCTGGAATTGATTATGAAAAATAACTTTGTTGTTAATCCTGATAAAGAAGAGCAGCTGTTCTATATTTATGAGGATAATCAATATAAGGAGATACCATCATTTATAACGACTGATTCAGTTTTACAAGTATATCATATATTCTATGATTATACCTTAAGAACTCTTGAAAATGAGAAGCTATTAATTTTATTGGAGCAGCTTACAGATGACATGCTCCATAAATCAATTGAATTGTATAATAAAATTGAAGATAAATCCGTAAAAGAAGTGCAGTTAAAAAACATAGCATATTTTGCAGTAGCGTGGAATTGTTTGAATAAAGAACTACCGTCTGATATTCCAGAAGAAGCTAAAACTTTAGCTACTGAAGAATTAGAAAAGATTAATGCTCATAACGGGTTTAGTGCATCATCAATATTTCCATTTGACTTAGATTATAGTCAGTTTACAACAAGAGGACATTATACCAGAAGTGAAAATTTAGAGAAATATTTTAAGACTATGATGTGGTATGGCCAAGCTCCATTCCCATTATATAAGGATGAGGCATATACACAAAGAAATATAGAGCAGACTTTACAGGCACTGTTGATTACATATACCATTTATTTAGATAAAGAATACTATGATAATTGGGAAATGATATATGAGCCAACGAATTTCTTTGTAGGAAGTTCAGATGATTTAAATATTTACCAATATGCAGATTTAATAATAAAGATATATGGTGATAGTCCGGATATTAATTCATTTGCTGATGAAGAAAAATTAGATAAATTATATGAAGAGGCTAAAGCATTACCTGAGCCACGAATAAAGCCTAAATATACATCTGTAACTACACCTGCAGGTAAGCAATTTAGATTTATGGGTCAGAGATATGTATTGGATGCAGAGATAATTCAGGAATTAACTGAACCAATAGTAAGACCTATCCCGTCTGGACTAGATGTATTTGGGGTTTTGGGTTCAGAAAGAGCCAAGGAAATTCAAATGGGAAAGGAAGAAAACCAACATTGGGATGATTATCCTATAATATTTGATAAATTAATTAATAAATTTTCCAACCTTACTGATGAAGAATGGAAATCAAATATGTATCAGGGCTGGATGTGGACCTTAAAGGGCTTTATTAATCCTTTTAAGGACGGGTATCCATCATTTATGACCAATTCGGCATGGATAGATAAGGACTTGAATACAGCCCTAGGAAGCTGGTCTGAATTGAAGCACGATACTATACTTTATGGAAAACAAAGTGGTGCTGAAATGGGTGGCGGCTCAATGCCTACTGTTGGCTATGTTGAGCCAAATATAGAGGTATATGAAAAGTTATTGTGGCTAACTAAATTCTCTAGGGCTAATCTAACTGAAAGAGATATGACAATAGAAAGTATAGATGATAAAATGGAGAAATTTGAAGAGCTTCTTGAATTTCTAATCACATGCTCTATTAAAGAATTAAATAATGAAGTACTAACTGAGGATGAGTATTTTAAAATTGGTTATTATGGTGGAACTCTTGAAAGTCTGACCAGTTCCTTTGCAGGTGATGGGCTCAGATGGTTTGAAATAACTTCCGATACGGATAAAAACATGGCAGTAATAGCTGATTTCCATACTGTAGCACCGAATGATTTTAGTAATGGTGGCTATATGGAGGCAGGCGTAGGTCCTGCATATGAAATATATGTGGTAGTCCCTATTGATGGGAAACTATACTTAACTAGAGGAGCAGTATTTAGTTATCATGAATTTATATCAACAGAAAGATTAACAGATGAAACATGGCAGCAAATGATTAGTGAAGATAAGCAACCTTCTATGCCTAAGTGGACTGATTCATTCATTAGAGAAGGTAAAGGAGAAATACCATTTCCAGAATAATAGCTAAGAATTAAGAGTTAAGAGCTAAGAACTAAGAACTAAGACCCGGGATCCTTTGTAGGCAGTGATTATCCTGTCCGTCTTAGGATGACAGAGGTTTTGGTCATTCTGAATGATAGTGAAGAATATCCCCATGATGTCATTCTGAGCGCCCAGCGAAGAATCTCGGGTCTGGTCTAAGATCTGAAAAAATGTTGCTAATCACAGTTAATCATAGCAGATAAAGAAAAATGATAAAAATCCTAAGGGAACATTTGCAGGAATGAGCTATAGAATTATTCATCTCCGAAACCGTGAGTGTGTATTTTTATCAT
>DAIUFH010000117.1:1681-4354 GCA_036844705.1 Tissierella sp. | reverse complement strand
TTCAGAGATAGAAAAAAGAATAGATAGAGAAAACATAATATTAGATTTTAAAAAGCAAAAATAAACATAATAAAAGTCAAGAAAAAGGCTACTTAAACAATTAGAAATTCGCATGGATTAGTTTTAAAATTGTTCATAAAACTAAGGATCTAGTCTGGGTTAAACTGGGTACGGGTTCAAGTCCCGTCAACTGCAGTATATAGAGGCAGTAAGGTAATTTAAAATTACTTGTGTGGCTAAAAATGTAGTCAGGGATTATGCGCTGGCTATTTTTTATTGCCTTTTTTTATTGTATTAAAACAGGTCTAAGAATAAGTTTAATGTATCGGATGATTTTAAATTATGAACAATATAATTATGAAAACATATTATGATAATAAAAATAGGGAAGATTGTATAAAATATGGACGATTATATTATGTACGATAGCGACAGCATGCCATGGGATGATAGATTTATTTTTGCACAAGATGCATTAATAGAAAATATATATAGAGATGATAGAACCGGTTATGTAACAATTTCCTATGGTGTTTTGGGAAACGGCAATATGATTAATATGCAACTTGTTACATTAATAGTAAGTCTAGGAACCAGAATAAGAGATCAATTTGGTCGACATTTAAGATTTCAGGATTTAAGGGTAGGAATGATAGTTGACGCTATGTTTTCTTCTGCTATGACAAGAAGTTACCCACCTCAGTCAAATGCATTTTTCATAATAGTAAAAACTCCGGAAATGCCATATAATGTTACAGTAGATAGAATAATAGATATAGACCTAGACAATAATTTCCTTTACACAGGAGATCCAAATGATATGTTAAAACAGATGAGATTTGTTATTACGGATTCAACCGTTATTTTAGATAAATACGATAACAGGATTCAATTAGAGGATCTTAGTCCTGGTCAAATGGTAAGGATAGAACATGCCATTTTCCAGACTGCAAGTATTCCTCCACAAACTACTGCTTTTTTGATTCAGGTATTATAAAAGTCCTAATTCAGTAAAGTGGAATTAGGAGAGGTAATTAATAAATTCGAATTTTCTCTAATCTAATCCTATTGATATGTCCTTTAGATAAAAAAAGAACTTCTGCTTAATAGTAAATTTGGCTATTTTGCAAAAGTTCTTTTTTATTAATTACATAATATAAGAAGGAAGAATTCATATCCCTGAACAAGCACTACAGATGTTAAATGCAGGTGCCTTGGCAGTCATCGTAGGTGGTGCAATTACAAGACCATTAGAAATTGCAGGTCGGTTTATAAGTACCGTTACTGGTAGCGAAGAACTAAACTGGATGCGTTTTGTGACAGAAATGAAGTAAAGATAAACCAAGTTAAATTTTTATTATGTAAAGGATTATGAAAGAAGGTTTAAGTGGTGTAGAGAATGTGACTAATGCTAATAGATGATTAGGCCTAATAGGCCAGTACAAATCATTAAGAGGATAGGATTGAGCTTATATTTTCGAAGTGCAAATAAAGAGACGGAAAAAACAACAATTGCAATCCAATCAATATCACTATCCATTTCAAACGAAGTTGTCCCTAAAAAGGTTAGAAGTAATAGGGTGGCAGCAGCAGAAATAATAAGTCCCAAAGAAGCTGATTTTAGTCCGTTTAAGACTTCAAAAACATAGATAGATTGCTTATATTTTTGGAAAAAGGAAAATAACACGAGGGAAATTATAATGCCCGAAATAACACAGCCGAAAGTAGCTACAATGGCACCCCATACGCCTGCAATTTGTATGCCTACGAAAGTAGAAGTGTTTACAGCTAAAGGGCCAGGAGTCATTTGAGAAATTGTAATGATATCAGTAAAGGTTTGTTGTGAGACCCACCCATATTTCCCGACCACCTGTTCTTGAATGAGTGGAATAATAGCATAACCACCTCCAATGCTAAAGAGTCCAATTTGTAAGAAAGTAAATAAGAGTTTACTGAGCATTTCTATCATTTAGATTGACCTCCTTTATACGAATAAACTTGTGCAAGGCACAAAAGACAGCATAGGACAAGGATTAGAGCAACGTTAATGTTAAAGAAAAAACTTGCAAAAAAAGCGGCAGGTATCATTGCCGTGAGTAATATAGATTTCCTTTTTATTATCATCTGGCTCATATCAATAATAAGGTCGACAATAAGTGCAGCAACGCCTGCTTGCATGCCTTTTAAGACAGCAGAAATGATGGTGCTTGAAGAAAAAGTTGTATACCATACAGAGACTATTGCGAGAATAATTAAAGGTGGAATGACTGCAGCAATACAACTGATAATAGCCCCTAATATTCCAGCTACTTTATAGCCAGCTAATGCTGATAAGTTAATGGCGATAGCTCCTGGTGTGGATTGTGCAATAGCAGCCATATTTACAAGGTCATCTTCACTAAACATTTCTTTATTGAACACAAAGTATTTTTTAATCATTGGAACAACAACATATCCTCCGCCAAATGTAAATGAGCTTATAAATAGATTTATCCCAAATAACCAAAAATAGATTTTTATTTTATGATAGAGCATTTTAACCCTCCTATTATCTTGTTAAGTATAGTATAAGAATTGTTTTGTAATCTGTAAAATGATATAATTTTAGGTAAATGATTAGTTTTATTCATACCATAGGAGAGAGATAATATATGACACTTCGACATTTTGAAA
>DAIUFH010000117.1:0-1581 GCA_036844705.1 Tissierella sp. | reverse complement strand
AGCTGAAATGGGAAATTTTACAAAAGCTGCTGAGAAACTTTATATTTCCCAATCTGGGATATCTCATGCAATACGAGATTTAGAAGAAAAGGCAGGAACAGCATTATTTGATAGATTATCAAAAGGTGTAAGTTTAACAGAAAGTGGAAGGTTATTATTGCAAGAAATTATTCCTATTTTATCTTCTTGTAATGCCCTTAATTCAAAGATAAACTGTTTAGAACAAAAAGCGCCATTGCGTATCATATCAAGCATAACAATTGCTTCCTTCTGGCTTCCTTCTATTTTACTCATGCTGAAAAAGGATTGGCCAGACACACCTGTTGAGGTTGAAGTAGTAAATGCGGCAAATGCCATTGACAAACTAAGTTTAGGTAATGCAGATGTTGCTTTGATTGAAGGCATACCACCTCAAGGTCCGTTCATATCAATACCATTTTCCTCTTATAAATTAATAGCAGTATGCTCTCCAGAATACCCTTTAAATAAGAAATGTTTAACAATACAGGAGTTGTGTTTGGAAAAATTACTCCTACGAGAAAAGGGTAGTGCTATTCGGGATACGGTAGATAGCACCTTGTATTTAGCAGGCTATACAGTTCTCCCATTATGGACGAGTGTCAACTCACCAGCACTCATAGAAGCAGCCAAAACCGGGCTAGGTATTACAATACTTCCAGATATACTTGTAAAAGATGAATTAAAAAAGGGTACACTTATATCTTTGACAGTCGAAGATATAGTTTTAAAAAATGAATTAATAATGATTAGACATCGAGATAAATACATTTCTGAACCGTTAGCGACATTTCTTTCTTGCGTACAGAAATGTCAAGCAATGGGTGAACCGTATCACAAGTAAATACGACCCTTTTTGGGTACTTCAAACTGGTTTGGAAGTTAGAACAGAAGCATTCTTCTGGTACTTGGCAAGTTCATGGTCACCAGAAGCAATGCTTAAAATGCGGACTTCAAGAGCTGATGAAGTTGATCAAGTCCCGTCAACTAAGCATTTTTTGAAAGATGTTTATAAAAAGGAGTCATATGTTCGAGGCTCTGTGGACTGATCTACGGAAACTCAAGATTAAGGCCGTTGACAGCGGTCTTCAAACTTGCTATAGTATCTATGTAAAGTAAAATAATACCAATAAATGTCGTATTGAATGACCGTAATGACACATTTGCTGAATGTCTTGATAATTATGAATTTGTTGTAAACACTGACGGCAGAAACCGAAACTTGTTTCTTTATTAGCTTATTTTAGTTCCATTTAAGGCGCTTGGCAGGCATGATATATTGAAATGTCCGCCCAACCACATAAACTAAGAAGGTGAATGAGAGATGATTATTAAGAAAAGGGTACTATTTAATATATTGTTAATGATAGTAGTTGGGGCTATTATATTCGCTGTTTTCATTTATTGTAATAAGACGATTCAAGCCGACAAATTATATCCTGATAATTATCAGTTCGTTTCATGTTTTATTAATAAGCGTTTTTTCTCGCTTGGGACGGATACTGCAATCATGCTTGATAACTCTGAGGTAGATGAAATTTTAGAGGAATTTCAAGTAAAGAG
>DAIUFH010000116.1:0-4391 GCA_036844705.1 Tissierella sp. | reverse complement strand
AAAAGGGGATTTAATTTTTTAGATTACTTCATAAAAAGAGGGTATATTATATATAACAATTTTTTTAGGGGTGAAATATATGAAGGATTTAAAGTTTTATTATATGGAAGGTTGTCCATATTGCAATAAGGTAAGACGCTATATGGAGAAAAATGATATAACTGTAGATATGGTAGATATACATGCAGATTCACAAAATGAAAAAGATCTTATAAGCTTAGGTGGTAAAGACCAAGTTCCTATGCTTTTGATCGATGGTAAACCTCTTTATGAATCCAGTGACATAATTGCATGGTTTAAGGAAAACATGTAGCCTTGAGTAATTCAAGGCTTTTTTTCATGTGCTAATAGAAAAATTATCCATCCAAAATTTAAACAATTCTTCGAAGGTATAGTTTTCAATATCTTCATAATCATAATGTTTATACGGAGCTTGTTTTTTCAAATAGCTCCTTAGTTTTTCTTCTGTAATAACTCCAAAATCATTTTCGTTTACTATTTCCAGCATGTTTTTATAATTTTTTAAGTAATTGGAAACTATGATAACTATCTGTTGCGACATGGTACGCATTTCTTTTTTAGAAAGCTCTTCAAGTTGATTGAATATTTTATTGGGAAAAACCACTGATATCTTCTTATAATCTTCAAAGGACATAAAATCACCTCATATAAAATATATGTGACTTTGTGATAATTATATTATAAAAGTAGAATTTTTTAGATTAAAGTGTAAATAGTTAGTATTTAATCATCTCATGAACTTGTGATATGATATATAAAAAGTAATTTAAATAGAGAGTGGGTGTATGTAAGATGGACTTGCAACAATCGGAAAAATATCTCAATTATATTATGGATAGATTTTATCCTATAGGTGAAGATTCCAATGGTGGAGTTACTAGATTAGCTTATACAGCTTTGGAAGATCAAATGCATGAGGAATTTATTAGTATTGGCAAAGAAGAAGGCTATCAAATAAGCGTAGATCAGGTTGGCAATTCTTATTTAAGTCTAGGAGATTATGATGAATATTATTTAGTAGGATCACATCTTGATTCCGTTGTTAATGGGGGAAGATATGATGGAGTTTTAGGGGTTGCGGTAGGGTTATTGTTACTTAAAGTGTTTAAAGAGGAGAAGATAGATATTCCACTAAAGGTAGTTGCTTTAAGATGCGAAGAATCCAGCAATTTCATGAAAGCAACCTTTGGTAGCAGTTTAATAACTGGAGAAGTAAATCCAAAGGATTTCGAATTGCTTAAGTCAAGGACGGGTGAAAACCTGGGAGATATATTTGATAATAGGGGATATAGCAAAAATCCAGAAAAAATAAAAGGAGTTAAAAACTATGTAGAGCTTCATATAGAGCAGGGAAGAATACTTGAAAGTGAGAATCTAAAGATTGGTATAGTAACAGTAATTGCAGGTAATGTAAGACTGAAAGTCAATATCAAAGGCATGGCCGAACATTCTGGTGCTACACCTATGAATATAAGGCAGGATGCTTTATGCTGTGCAGCCCAAATCATATTGGGAGTAGAGAAGATTGGTCAGGGAGATTTTACTTCAAGTGCAGTTGCAACAGTAGGGGTAATAGAAAACTATCCTAACTCTGTAAATGTAATTCCCGGTGAAGTTGAATTGTCAATAGACATACGTGACGGAGATAATAGTGTGATAGAAAATATCAGATTACAAGTAGAAGATATGATTAAGTTCGTTTGTAATAAAAGAGGGTTATCTTGCAATATCAAGAAAATATCAAGTTCTTCTGCGGTATCATTGGATAAGGAATTAACTAGACAACTATCAAATGTGGCTGAAGAATTAGGCATAGAGCACAAAATCATGCCAAGTGGTGCAGGACATGATGCTATGAAGTTTGCCAAGATAGCAAAAAGCAGTATGATTTTTATCCCTTGCAAGAACGGTATAAGTCACAATCCTTTGGAAGAGGCTAAATTGGAAGATGCCGCTCTTGGAGCTAAGATTATTTATGAATATTTAAAAGGAGAATTAAGCTAATTCAATGATTCTTCTTAAAGATTTTTCAAAATCCTCATCAGCCTGGGGATTTCTTTTTTTAAACTTAGTATATATTCCCTGTTCACGTCTAAGCTTTTTGTTCATATGTCTTCTATTTAGCATTCCATCAATATTCTCACTATTAATTATAAATCCGTTTTGATTGATGCAAATAGCTCCCTTAGCTAAACACATAGCAGCAAGACCATGGTCCTGAGAAACAAGGATATCTTTTTTACCTATTCGATTTGCTATATAATAATCAGCACTATCACTAGAAATGTCTACAGTTACTATTTCAGCATAATCATCCTCAATTTGAACAGCATAGTTTTTTACCACAATTATTTCTAAATTATATTCTTTAGCTATATCAATAGCTAAATCAACGACTGGACAGCCATCTGCATCTACAAAAATTTTCATAAAATCACCTCATAAAAAAATATTATAATCTTTGAATATACTATATATAATATAAGACTTTAAGTAAAGGTACTATTCACAGTCAACCAGTCGTAATCTGAGCGTATATTTTTGTCATCCTGAGTTTTACAGTATGATTACAGCTTTCGAAGGATCACGGGTTTAGACCCGAGATTCTTCACCTTCGTTCAGAATGACACAAGCTGACGCTCGTATAATGCTGTGAGTAGTAACTAAGTAAAGGTACTTCAAGGTCTTAAAGCAATATATTAATTGTAAATTCTTAGAACTTGTGCTATTATGTACTTAATTTAAGAGGAAACGTTGCCAATGGATAATGATTTCCTTTCATCGGAAAAAGTTTCCGGTCACGGGAAAAGCAAATTAACCTAAAATTTATATGTCATTCTAATGATAGTGAAGAATTTGGAGATCCTAGATTTTAGAAGGTAAATTACTATATGAGGAGGTTTTATAAATGAAATGGGACCACATAATAAAGAATGGTACTATTGTGACTGCAGAAGATATGTTTAAAGGACATATTTATGTTAAGGATGGAAAGATTGCCGCAATTACATCCGAAGATTTTGGTGGAGATGCGAATGAGATTACAGATGCTTCAGGACTTTATGTACTACCAGGTTTAATAGATACCCACGTGCATTCAAGAGATGGTGGTGCACCGGAGAAAGAAGATTTTTTTCATTCTACTCAAGCAGCAGCTGCAGGAGGGTTAACAACTATTTTTGAAATGCCAAATGCAATACCAGCAGTAATTAATGTAAAGAATATGAAAGAACAGTTAGATAATCTAACCCCTAAGGCACATGTTGATTTCGCAATGTGGGGTCTTTGCCTCGGTGATTTAAATAAATATGACTTATTACCTCTTAAAGAAGCAGGGGTCATAGGATTTAAATTTTTCTGGGGATATGCAATAAACAGCGAAACATATCAGTTAGTCTACAATTATGATCCATCTGCAACAAATATCATACCTCCACTAAAAGATGGTGAAGTATATGAAATATTTGAGAAAGTTGCTGAAACCGGCAAGATAATTTCAATTCATGCTGAAAATGCTGATTTAATGGAAACATTAACAAATAGAGTCAAAAAAGCCGGAGACCTTACTTATGAAGGACTATTAAATGCAAGACCAAATCTAGCAGAAGAGACTATTGTTCAGACTGCTATATCCTTTGCTAAAAACACCAATACCAAACTTCATATTCTTCATGTAAGCGCAAAGGAAACAGTAGATTTAGTTGAACAGGCTCAAAAGGCGGGATATCCTATAACAGCAGAAACATGTCCGCATTATCTATTTGTAAATAATGATGATTATGAAAAGATAGGTCCAATGATGAAAGTTTACCCACCTATTAGGCATAAAGAAGACCAGGAAAAACTATGGGAAGGTATAAACAAAAATATCATATCCCTAGTTTGTTCGGATCATGCCCCACATACTGCAGAACAAAAAGATGGTGCATTATGGGATATTCCTTCCGGAATGTGTGGTGTAGAAACATTAGCTCCTTTGATGATTGATTCAGTAAACAAAGGGAAAATTACAATTCATCAATTAGTTTCGTTGTTATCAGAAAATCCGTCTAAGTTATTCGGATTATATCCACAAAAAGGATCATTGCAAGTTGGAACTGATGCTGATATAACATTGGTTGATATGAATAAGAAACATACAATAAGAAAAGAAGAGCTTCATAGTGTTAGCAAGATAACAGCATTTGATGGATTTGAAATAGAAGGGATGCCAGTTGGAACTATAGTAAGAGGAAAAACAGTAATGAAGAATGGGGAAATAGTAAGCAAACCTTTCGGGAAATTTATTAGACAGGAATAAAACAAATTTAACTAATAATATATAAGGAGGAATAAAATCTTGAATAGAGGAATTTCATTTGTAGCCACAG
>DAIUFH010000115.1:0-4490 GCA_036844705.1 Tissierella sp. | reverse complement strand
ATAAATAGACTTTTAGAAAATCTTGTGGTAGGGTGTGGCTTATAAGGAATATATAATTGAGATTTAATGAGGAGGTAATATCCTATGAAAAATATAAACGATAAGACCAAAAAAAGGCTAATAGTCTCTGGTGGATTAATAATCAGTGTAATACTTATAATTTTAATAAGTGCTCAGTTTAGAAAAGAGCCTATAGCAGAAGCAGAATTGCCAAATGAAAGTGAAGAAACTGTAGATATAATATTAGAAACACCCCAAAATACAGAAAAAGAAGAACAAATTATAGTGCCAGAAATTGAGATTACTGATAAAGAAACAAAAGATAATGGAGCAATAGATACTGGAACTGAACAAACTATTCAAAGAGATCCAGAAAAACCAAAAGAGCCCACAAAGGAACAGCTTGAAGATCCAACTCAAAAACCCAATGGTGAAAAAGTGGAAACACCACCAGAACCTGTAGAACATGATAAAGTGGAGAAACCAGCAGAAACACAGAAAAAGAATGATGAACCACAAGGTGGAGATAGCAATAATGGAAAGATTTATGTGCCTGGATTCGGATGGATTGATGATGTGGGAGAAGGCCAAGGTACAACGGTGGATGGAGAGGGAGATATTAATAAACAAATAGGAAATATGAATTAAATATAAATGACAATGAAAAACACTACAGAGATGTGGTGTTTTTTCTTTGCAGAAAGGAGAAAAAATGAAGCAAATATTAAAAACATTGATGATATTTACAATGATATTTAGTTTAATGATGCCCATTACAGTATTTGCTGTTGGAGATGGAAACATTGACTCAGGTGGCGGAGATATGGGAGATGGAACAAGTACAGATAAATGGTCTCCTGGATATGATGGTGTACGTGTTACTGTAGTTCGAGCAAGTGATCATGCTGTAGTAACTACCCCTATTGATTTTACAAATAAATCACCTACTAATGTTCGTCTGCATTTTGGGAAGGTTAGCAAATTAAGTTATAACGAAGGAAGAGCTATTTCTCCTAGTGGACAAAGCTATACCTTTGTAAATCCTGCACAAGCAATGCCAAGGATTGTAAGTACCAATGGCAGTAGTAATATAGATGCTATAAAGAAATATTTTTGTTCGGAATATACCATCAAAAGAGTTGCTGAAATTACAGGTATGGATTATGACATATTAATTGGTGGAGAGTATAAATTGTTATTAGAGCCGATGGCATATTATACATTTCAAGGTGTTATGATTGCTACAACTGCAACGGAAGCAGCTATGTATGATGAACAAGTAAATGGACTGCTTAGAACTAAGATGACATCTTTATCCCATAAAAACTTGCCTCTTGCTATGTTTCTTGAGGTGAGTGATTTGGGATATCCAGCATGGAGGGGCAGTACTACAAAAGCAGCATCCAATGCAGATATAAAATCTTCTCTGGGACTTGGTATTGTGCGATTTACAGAACAAGCTGAACCACCAATTGTAAGTGCATATGATTATGAATATAGAGTAAATACCGAGGTAATAACTTCAGTTATAATCAGTGGAGGACAATCAGATCCAGACAGACCAACTCGTGTAAGTTTTATTATTGATGGGAGAACTTATAATGTTGGAAATATATATTATCCAGATGGGGACTCACAGCTTGCATGGGTGAAATGGACAACTCCAGATACAGAGCAAGATATGGTAATTGATGTAGTAGTGAGTGGAGCGGGCAGTACAATAAACTCTACCATCAATGCTAAGATTATTGATTTGGATAAAAATCCACCACCAAATCCTGTAGCAGATGATAGAAATGACTCTTTCTCTTATGCTTCTGTTCCAAACAGAGAAGAGAGGACAGTGGCGAATTGGAGCATATGGAGTCCTTGGTGGCAGGAATATTGGGTATGGCATAGTACAGGAGAGGACTCAGGATATTGGTGTGACCATGGTTGGTGGGAGTTTGACTTTGACCAATATACAGCGAGGCTTTCAAGTGATATGAGTATTAAAAACGATAGTAAGAATCCTACTGCAAGTGGAAGTGCTTTTAAAAGTGGATATGGAATCAATCAAACAGTGACTGGAAATGTAAGTAGTAATCAAAGTTCAGCTATTACTTATGCTCAAAATGCTGTTTCCTATTTCCCAGAATTTCGCTATGAAACCTACTGGAGATTATTAGAACGTATTTCAGGTGGTTCAAATGCAAGGTTTGAGTTTAAGAAAAATAATTATTCCACTTATAAGAATCGTACACATTTTACTCCAATATGGATGCCAGATGGTGCTTATATAGTAAATACATGGCTTATAGATGCATGGACTCCTGATGGAATGCTCTCAATGAATCTTACAGACACATTAACAATAAAGGGGAACTTGTGGCAAGACTGGCATATTGCACCCCTAAATCCTTAAATAATATAGGAAAAGAAAGGTGGATTTTATGAAGATAAATAAGAAAACAGCACTAACAATGTGCATAGTGATGATTGGCATATTGATGCTTAGCACTACAGCATTGGCATCAGGGACAGGTGATGTAGCAGGAGCAATTGAAGGTACTTGGAGCGATGCATCAGGACAGATAAAAACGGTTGTAAACAAGGTTGTATTTCCTGCAATAGACCTTATTTTAGCAGTGTTTTTCTTTGCAAAACTTGGCACTGCTTATTTTGATTATAGGAAGCATGGGCAATTCGAATGGGCAGCACCAGCTATTTTGTTTGCATGTTTGGTATTTACTTTAACGGCTCCAGCGTATATTTGGAGAATACTTGGAATGTAAAAAATTATATTGACATGTGAAACCTCATATTTTATAATGAATGAACAACTACTCATTAAAAAGGAGGTTTATATTTGCCACGAACTAAAGAACAGTTTGAAGAAATGCGTAATAAAACAAGAGATAAAATTCAATTAGCAGCAATGCAACTATTTGTACAAAAAGGATATAGTTCTACAAATGTTCAAGAAATTGCTGACTTAGCAGGTATTAGCATAGGGCTTTTATATCGCCATTATAAGACTAAAGAAGAATTATTCAATGAATTAGTTGAATACTCAATTAACGGAATTAAAGGAGTTTCAGATTTATTTAAACAGGATGATTCACCAAAAAAATTAATTGAACAATTTATTAATGAAATATATAACGATATGGTAAATGGAGATGAATTATCGAATCTGTTAATTCTTATGACACAATCGATTTTTTCGGGAGTAACTCATAATGTAGAAAATGAAATTTATAAACAAGATACCGAAATGCTGAATGCCACTGAAAATCTTATTAAAAAGGGACAAGAAATTGGCGAGTTTCGTTCGGGAAATCCATATGAATTAGCTATATTTTTTTATTCAACTATACAGGGGTTGGCTATGATGAAGGTTATGTTAAAGGATAGCTTTATAATGCCATCTCCGTCTATAATAACTGCTTTTTTAGTAAAGGAAGGAGAATGATATATGCAATCAGAAAACTATAAATTTACTGTAATCAGAGCTGATAAAGCAGATATAGATGTCAGGAATCAAATGTCACGAATATTTGCAGATGGGTTTAGCCAGTGGCTCGGATATTTTTCCAAAGATAAAAACATAATTGCAAATGCTTTTGCGCACATGTTTGTTTTAGAACAATTTTATGTTGCTACAGTAGAGAATAAAATTGCAGGTATGGTTGCATGTACGGATTGCAAGACTCTGTCGGTACGACTTAATAAAAGAGAATTAAGAAAGCACCTTGGAGTTGTAAAAGGCAGTGTTGCAGGGATTGTTTTGAAAAAAGAGTTTGAATCTCCTTTTAAAAATCCTCCATCAGATACGGGATCTATCGAATATGTCGGGACAGCTTCTGAATTTAGGGGAAAAGGAGTAGCATCGCAAATAATTAAATATATCTTTGAGAATACACCTTATAGTGAATATATTATTGAAGAGGTTGCTGATACTAATATTCCAGCAATGAACTTATACAATAAAATAGGATTTGAAGAATATAAACGAACCCCAGTACCACCGAAGAATGTCAAGAAAATAGGAATAAATTATTTGATTTCGTTGAAATTAAGAAAGTATTCAAATGAAAAATAAGCGTTTTATTATCTAATCAAAGTTTTCCCACTGTTCTTATAAAAGTAGTAAGACTGGACAATATAGGGAATAGAGCAGATATTTAAGTTGAAATCAAAACAATTTTATACATCATTTTAGATGATTAAACAAGGAGACGATATCATCCAACAACAGTTTATTAATATTTAATTTATATAAATTTGTTTTGTTATATAAACAGTCAAAAGTTGCACCGAAATTGTCGGGCACCTGTTTCTTTGTTTTGCTATGATAAGTTCAATGGAGGTCATAGAAATGAATACACTGACACAAATGAATAAAGCAATGAAATATATTGAAGAAAATCTTATGGGAGAAATTGATTTTGATGAAATGTCTAGAATAGCTTGCTGTTCAGAATATCATTTTCGCCGTATGTTTTCAT
>DAIUFH010000114.1:0-4726 GCA_036844705.1 Tissierella sp. | reverse complement strand
TAATTTCAAAGGATGAATATTATGCCAAGCAAAGTATTCGTTTTGTTGAGGATACTTTTGGAGGGTCATTGCCTAAGTTTCTAACAGCATTTATCGGAAGTAGAAAATTAAGTAAACATCAGGCTGAAGAGTTAAAAAAATTGATTGACGAACATAAGGAGGTGTAGCAATGAGCGAACTATTTCTTTCTGTTTTAAATATGAGTCTAACAGCAAGCTATGTTATCTTTTTCGTGATACTTGTTAGACTATTACTTAAAAAAGCACCAAAAATCATCTCTTATGCCTTATGGGGTGTGGTTGCCTTTCGCCTTATAATTCCATTCTCTTTTGAAAGCATGTTTAGCCTTATGCCGCGGAATACGAATACTGTTCCAATTCCCCATGATATCATCTATCAGCAAAGTCCTCAGATTAATAGCGGAATAGAAGTAGTTGATTCATTTGTAGGCAAATCACTTCCCGCACCAGCTATTGGAGCTAGTGTAAATCCATTGCAGATTTATATAGAGATAGGTGCATATATCTGGGTTTTAGGCATAATAGCATTGCTTGTTTATAGTCTTGTATCTGTTTTGATCTTAAAAAGGCAGCTTAAAAGTGCACAGTTAATAGAGCAGAATATCTTTGAGGCTAAGAATTTGAAAACACCATTTGTGCTTGGATTAATAAGACCAAAGATATATTTACCGGTTGGACTTAATGCTACCGAAAGAAGCTATATTTTGCTACATGAACAGACCCATATTCATCGAAAAGACCATATGATTAAAATAGTAGCTTTCTTAATATTGTCCATACATTGGTTTAACCCTCTTGTGTGGATTGCATTCATTTTAATGAGTGCGGATATGGAACTATCCTGCGACGAAAGAGTATTGAAAGAAATGAACGAGGATATAAAAAAGTCTTATGCTAATTCGTTATTGTCGCTTGCTACGGGAAGGCATATCTTAAATGGTAGTCCGCTTGCATTTGGCGAGGAAAATGTAAAAAACAGGATTAAAAACGTATTGAATTATAAAAAACCAAGGTTTTGGGTGATTGCTGTTGCTTTAGTTGCAGTCATAGTCGTTGGGGTTGGCCTGTTTACCAACCCAATTACAGCTAAACCAATTGATAACAGTCTTACTTCACAGCTTTTAAAAAATAAAACCGAGTATGTAGGCGATAACTCAAAAGTTGGAGGTATTATCTCTTTATTAATGTTTCCTAAAAACATAGCTTATGATTCCTTTGAACTTTTAACTAATAGTGAGCCTTTTGCAATAATTGTCAATCTAAAAACAGATACAGAAAGTAGAGATTTATATAGTGGTGAAGCAAATCAGCAACAGTTTCAAGATAATGCTGTGATTATGTTTGCTCTGATTGGAAACGTAGAATATATCAATTTCAGCATAGATGATGGGTTAGCCCCATATTCTATACAGTATACGCGGGAATGGGCTAATCATCAATATGGAAAAGATGTGCGTGATTTTGCCAGAAGTAAAGAAGAATTTAGCAAGCTGATTAATGACACATCTGCTATTGGCAAAAATACAGACATTAAAAAGCTTGTAGAAGACAATCTAAACATCATTATGTCATCGCCAAAAACTTCTTCCAGTCCGCAGGATTATATTAATGCTCATAATAATGAATATGAAAACATTTTTAAGTATGGCGGAGAGGACGCCCTGCAATACATGCTGACACAGTTCGAAGTCGGCAATGATGAAGGTTTGCGAGGGCAAATAATGATGAGGTTGTGTAAGGAACTTTTAGAAGCACGAAATAACGTTACCGATGAATCGCTGTCTCCCCAAGAATGGTACAATGCACTGGACATCCGCCAGGAAATTGTGCTGCCAAATTATGAATATGATGGTCAGGACACAATTGAAAAACTTGTTTATGATACCGAAATAGAAAGGGATTCAACTTCTAATAAAAGAGGCGGTTTTATAATTGTTGCTCCAAAGGTGTTTGGAAGCTATGAGGAAGAGGATATGCTAAAGGTCTTCGTTACCACCTACAGTGCGAGATATAAACTCTTTGATAACGCTTTATCGGAAGAAGGCGGCAGCATCATTCCGGCGGCAATTACTTATCGCAAAGGTGACAACGGCAGGTATGTCCTTGAGAAATACGAGCAAGCAAGAGATGGCTCGGAATTTGGTCCTTCTATTAGGGAATATTGCACGATGCCAGTATCCGGTAAGGAAATCAAAGGGCTAGCAGATAAAATCTTTAAGCATTACACAGACTATGAGGATATCCGTACCCTGCTGTATGATAACCTGTTTAAACATTTAAAGAAAAACGGTATTACAGACGCTACACTTACCAATTCTCAAGGCAAGATTGAATTTTCCATGAAGGATCCGAAATACAAACCTTAAATTACATTACTTGAACATAAAGAAACAGCTAACAAACTAATTGGGAACTAGGATTTGATTGGGAGAAGATAGCTGATATGTTTCCGAGAACGGAGGGGTTGAAAGATAGAATAACAATCTATGCGGTTAGTCGAAAGTTTAAATGATTTATATTCACTAGATTGACGCAGTATAAAGATTATTTATTAACTATATTTTACTGTGAAAATAAAATGTCTATTGAAATGTATTAAAACATATGCTAATATAAATTTATTGGGAATGAAGTTCTCCCTTGGTAATAGCCTAAACCGCAATTATGCTGATGACTTCTGCGAAAAAATATGCAGAAATTATCAGCTTTTTTATTTCTGCAAATATAAGGAGGATTTTATGCTTACAAGTTTAGCACTCGTTTTCTTAATAGGACTTATGTTAGGGAGTATATTCAATAAACTCAAATTACCTAGTTTATTGGGAATGATTATTACAGGTATGATTTTAAGTCCCTATGCACTCAATTTGTTGGATCCATCCATTTTGGGGATATCAGCTGATTTAAGACAACTGGCTTTAATTATTACTTTGACTCAAGCCGGATTATCACTTGATATTAATGATCTGAAAAAGGTTGGTAGACCTGCAATTTTGATGTGTTTTCTTCCTGCTTGTTTTGAAATAGTAGGAGTTGTATTAATTGCCCCAAAAGTATTAGGTATCTCAGTTTTAGAAGCTGCTATAATGGGAAGCGTTTTGGGCGCGGTATCACCTGCAGTTGTTGTTCCAAGAATGTTAAAAATTATGGAAGAGGGATACGGAAAAGAAAGAAGTATTCCGCAATTAATTTTGGCAGGGGCATCTGTAGATGATGTATTTGTAATTGTATTATTTACTGCATTTATTTCATTGGCAACAGGTGGAGATTTTACTGCGTCAAGTTTACTTCAAATTCCCATTTCAATTTTACTTGGAATTATCGTTGGAGTATTATTGGGCATTACATTAACTATATTTTTCAAGAAGTTTCATATGCGAGATTCTGTAAAGATTATAATAATTCTTAGTTTATCAGGATTATTAATTGAATTGCAGAATATATTAAATGGAATAATACCCATTTCAGGTTTGCTAGCAATAATGAGTATGGGAGTTACTATCTATAAAAAATATAACATATTAGCAGATAGACTCTCAGCTAAGTATAGTAAATTATGGGTGGCTGCAGAAATATTGCTATTTGTTTTAGTAGGTGCTACTGTAGATTTAAATTATGCAGTTCAAGCTGGATTGTATTCAATCATCATTGTGCTAGGGGCTTTATTATTCAGAATGCTTGGAGTCTATGTATGCCTTTTAAAAACTAAATTGTCAAATAAAGAAAGATTATTTTGTATGTTAGCATATACACCTAAAGCGACAGTACAGGCTGCCATTGGAGCAATTCCTCTTTCAATGGGATTAGCTTGTGGTCAACAAGTTTTAACAGTTGCAGTACTTTCAATTTTGATTACAGCACCATTTGGGGCAGTTTGTATAGACTATCTATACCCAAAACTACTAAATCATGAATAATATAAACTGAGAATAAAAAAAAGGAAGGATCTACTAGTATGAAAGAGGTTCTAAAGATTAAAAGCAATGTATAAATCATAATCATAAGGAAAGATTCTATAATGCACTTCATAAACAAGATATTGATATTTATGATATATCTCCTAGATATATTGCTATCCTTTTTCTCCTAACTGCTGATGATACAGTATTTAAGGGGGGTATACTATAAGTAGATAGGAGGGAGATGATCTTATGAATATCAATATAAATAACTTAGTTTCAATATCAGAGGCTAATCAAAACTTTTCAAAAGTAGCAAGAATGGTTGAAGACATGGAAGTAGAAGGGGTGGCTAAAAGGATTTTATCTAAACATATGGGGGCTTTCGAGGAATTAGCAAAATGAAAAGACTTACTAAAGAGCAAGTTATAAAAATCCATAGCATCTTAATTAATCAAACGGGCGGGATTGATGTTATCAAGGATGAAGGGTTACTAGAACCTGCATTGAATGTATCTTTTCAAACCTTTGATGGAGAATATATTTATAAAACTATTCAGTCCAAGGCAGCAAAGTTGGGATATTTTCTTATTAAAAATCATGCTTTTGTAGATGGTAATAAAAGAATTGGGCTTTTAGTTATGATGACATTTGGACCACCAGATCCCTATGTGACATCATTATTATCTTCTCAAGGCATGTGGAGACGGTTGTATCGCTATCCCACAAAAAAGCAGACACACATATCAACATAAATGTGGAGTTTGGTGATGAGGAAGGACAGATTCCTATTGATGAGATAGCGAG
>DAIUFH010000113.1:0-4833 GCA_036844705.1 Tissierella sp. | reverse complement strand
CCCATATCTATCATCATCCCTTGCCACCGGGTTGTAGGTTCAAACGGAAGCTTGACAGGATACGCTGGAGGAATTCATAAAAAAGTAAAACTGCTTGAATTAGAAGGTGTTGACATGTCCCAATTGTTTGTACCTAAAAAAGGAACTGCACTTTAGATATAGTGACGAAAAACTACATAAGGCATGTATTACCATGCCTTATTTATCATTATGAACGCTCTTTTTCTTTCAATACTGCTTGTGCTGCTGCGAGTCTTGCTATTGGTACTCTATATGGGGAGCAAGATACATAATCAAGGTTTAAGCTATGACAGAATTCTACTGAGCTTGGTTCTCCGCCGTGTTCTCCACAGATTCCAAGTTTAATACCTGGTCTTGATTTTCTACCTAAGTCACAAGCTATTTCCATTAGCTTACCTACACCTTTTCTATCTAATACCTCGAATGGACTCTTGTCAAATATTCCCTTTTCTTCATAATCATTTAAGAATTTACCTGAGTCATCTCTGGAAAATCCAAAACCCATTTGTGTCAAGTCATTGGTTCCAAAGCTAAAGAATTCTGCCTCTTTGGCTATTTCATCAGCTGTAATACATGCTCTAGGAACTTCTATCATTGTACCTATCATATAATTTACTGTATCTCCACGCTCTTCAAATACTAGATTTATTTCTTCTAATATCTCATTCTTTACGTATTTTAATTCCTTCAGGTCCCCAATCAATGGAATCATTATTTCTGGCATTATATTTTTATAGCCTTTATCTTTTATATCTAAAGCTGCCTCAATAATCGCTCTTACCTGCATTCTATAGATTTCAGGATATGTCACCGCTAGTCTACAACCTCTATGTCCAAGCATTGGATTGAATTCTGCAAGACTATCTACTCTATCCTTTAAATCTTCATAGCTTATTCCCATAGATTTTGCTAATGCCTTTAAGTCTTCTTCTCTTGATGGTAGGAATTCATGCAATGGTGGATCCAATAGTCTTATGGTTACAGGTCGTTCACCCATTGCCTCATATATTTCAAAAAAGTCTTTTCTTTGCATTGGTAACAGCTCATCAAGCGCTTCTTTTCTCTCTTCCAATGTGCTTGATACAATCATTCTTCTTACAGCAGGTATCCTTGCATCATCAAAGAACATATGTTCAGTACGGCAAAGTCCTATTCCCTCTGCACCAAACCTCACAGCCTGTGCAGCATCTCTAGGAGTATCAGCATTTGTCCTTACTTTAAGTTTTCTTGTAGCATCTACCCAACTCATATATTTTTCAAAGTTACCAGTCAACTCTGGAAGAACCTTTTGTATTTCTCCAAGATAAACTACCCCTGTACCACCATCAATTGAAATATAATTCCCTTCTTTTACAGTCATGCTTCTAGTTTTAATTACCTTATTTTCTTCATCAACTCTTATTTCACTACATCCAGCCACACAACATTTGCCCATTCCTCTAGCAACTACAGCCGCATGCGATGTCATACCACCTCTTGCGGTAAGTATACCTTCTGCTGAAACCATCCCTTCAATATCCTCAGGCGAAGTTTCCTGCCTTACTAATATGGTCTTTTCTCCTCTGTTTTTTGCTTCCACTACATCATCTGCATGAAAATATACTTTTCCTGAAGCAGCGCCTGGAGAGGCTGGCAAACCCTTTGTTATTACTTCTGCAGTTTTTAATGTCTTTGCATCAAATGTTGGATGAAGCAATTGATTAAGCTGATTTGGCTCTATTCTAAGCAATGCTTCTTCCTTTGATATCAAGCCTTCCTCTACTAAATCTACTGCTACATTTATTGCAGCTAAAGCCGTTCTTTTTCCATTTCTTGTTTGAAGGAAAAATAGTTTCCTGTTTTCTATTGTAAATTCAATATCCTGCATATCTCTATAATGCTTTTCCAGCTTATGGATAGCTTCTACAAATTCGTCATAAATCTCAGGCATTATATTTTTTAAATCATCTATATGATTAGGAGTTCTAATACCTGCTACTACGTCTTCCCCTTGTGCATTTATTAGAAACTCACCAAATAATTTGTTTTCACCATTAGCAGGATTTCTGGTAAATGCTACTCCAGTACCTGAATCTTCGCCCATATTACCAAATACCATTGACTGAATATTTACAGCTGTTCCCAAGTCATGTGGTATGTCATTTAATTTTCTATATACGATTGCTCTAGGATTGTTCCATGATGCAAATACAGCCTTGATTGCAAGCTCTAGCTGTTTCATAGGATCCTGTGGGAACTCCTCTCTCTGCTCTTCCTTATATACTTTTTTATACTGCTCTACTAACTCCTTTAAGTCCTCAGCATCCAAATCAGTATCTAGCTTGACTTGTTTTTCTTCCTTCATGTCCTCAAGCAATGATTCAAATCTTACTTTGGGTATTCCCATAGCTACATCTGAGAACATTTGAATGAATCTTCTATAGCTATCATATGCAAATCTTTCATTTCCTGTAGATTTTGCCAAACCCTTTACTGCAGAATCATTCAATCCTAAATTAAGTATTGTATCCATCATTCCAGGCATTGAAAACACTGAACCTGATCTTACTGAAAACAAAAGAGGATTTTCTTCATTGGAAAATGTCTTTTCTAAATTTTTTTCAACCTCTTTTAGGTGAACTATTACTTCATCTAACAATTCCTTCCAAAGTATTTTTCCCTCTTCATAAAATCTTGTACATGCCTTAGTTGTAATAGTAAATCCAGGTGGAACGGGTAATCCTATATTAGTCATCTCGGCTAAATTTGCGCCCTTTCCGCCCAATAGGGATTTCATTTCCTTTGAGCCTTCATGAAAGCTGTAAACATATTTATCCATTGATATACCCCCTTATATTGTAGTGTTTTTGTATTTCTTGAGTTGGCTTATGATAATCTCAGCAGTCTCTTCCACTGCTTTGTTTGACACATCTATTATTGGACAGCCAATCTTTTTCATCACTCCTTCAGCATAATCTATTTCCATCAATATTCGTTCCATACTTGCATACTTTGAGCTTTTAGGTAGTCCCATTGCCCTCAATCTTTCTTCTCTGATTTCATTTAATTTTAGTGGAGAATTTGTTAGACCTATTATTTTTCTTGCTGATATTTCAAAAATCTCCTTTGGTGGCTTTGTTTCCGGAACTAATGGAATATTAGCCACCTTATACATTTTATTTGCTAAGTACATTGATAATGGAGTTTTTGAGGTTCTAGATATACCGACAATAACTATATCAGCATTTAGGACTCCTCTCGGATCTTGTCCATCATCATATTTTACTGCAAATTCTACTGCATCCACTCTCCTATAATAGAATTCATCAAGTCTTCTATTTGCTCCTGGTTCTCTCATAGGTTCAATACCTATAAAAGTACTTATTGTATTTATTATAGGGCTTAAAAGATCTACTGCTACGAGATTTAACTCCTGAGCATAGTTTTTTAGATAGGTAACTAAATCCTGATTCACCAAGGTATAAAATATCACACAGTTTTTCTCCATATTAGCTCTATCCATTGCTGATTTAATGGTTTCTACATCCAGTACATAGGGTATCTTTCTGATTTCATAATCATAAATATTGAACTGTGATATGGCTGCTTTGACAACATGCTCACCTGTTTCTCCTATGGAGTCAGATATTATGTATACATTTAATTCTTTTGCCTGATGTGTTATCATATCTTTCACCTCTAGTATAACGTAATAAGTATATAGTATGTCACAATTCGTCACATGTCAATAATTAATGTTATACTTATAATTAAATACATAAACTAGTATTTTTACACAATTTACCCACCTTTATTTATAATTATACCTCTACATAAGAAAAAATTTTAGTCAAAATTTAGGATAAGATTCGACAATTATTTTCCTTTTTTCCCCGATAGCATAGAAATTTACAAAAGTTCATGCTGAATTCATACAAAAATCATACCATTGTACCATTACAACTTAAGGGGGATACAAATTGAAGTCAAAAAAATCAAACAAAAAAAGTTTATAATAGGTATAGCATGTTTGCTTATAATTGCCTTGGTATTAGCACTTAAATTACGCCCAAAGGAAGAGCAATATGATGAGGAAACAGCTAAGACACAAGATATCACCACATACTATATCTTTAGTGGCAATATTGAATCTAAAGACAATCAAACAGTTGTTTCAAAAAACATACTTCCAATTAAGAAACTTTCTGTAAAGGAAGGAGATATAGTTAAAAAAGGAGATGTATTATTCACTCTTGATGATAGCAATTTAGCAGCAAATGTAGATCAAGCTCAAGCGAGTGTAGAAATAGCCAAGATTAATTATGAAAAAATGGGTAGTACAGCAAAAGATCAACAAATTGTACAAGTATCCAATGCATTGTCAGAAAGTTGTACTTGATTACAATACATTAACCGTTACTAGAGATGGAGAATCTATACTTTTACCAAAGAAGGAATTCTATCTTTTGTTTAAGCTTTTAAGCTATCCAAAGCAAATATTTACAAGACGACAATTGATGGATGAGATATGGGGTTTAGAATCTGAAGCTGATGAACGTACAGTTGATGTTCATATTAAAAGGCTTAGAGAAAAGTTCGCCAGTTTTCCTGAATTTGAGATAGTAACAGTTCGGGGTTTAGGGTACAAGGCGGAGAAAAGGATATGAAAAAACTTAACAAAAAACTTGTTTTGTTTTTCATAATGCTTATGCTTATCTCTTCTTTCTTATCCTTTATTCCATCTACTATTTTCTATAACAGAAGAGCAATAACGGAAATCAGACAAGATCAACATTCAATTGCAATCTCCATATTGGAATTGAGACAAAAAAC
>DAIUFH010000112.1:0-5022 GCA_036844705.1 Tissierella sp. | reverse complement strand
TAATATTTGATGCTGATATAGAAATTTTTGCCTTGCTATTTTATGTCAATAAGGATATACTTAATAGGTTAAAGTTTAAGGAGGACGATTTTGTTTAATGGAAAAAATTAGATTTGAGGATATTGATTTATCGGAAGATATAAAAAAGGGTATAGATGCAATGGGTTTTGAGGAAATGTCACCTATTCAGGCACAAGCTATACCTGTACTACTGGATGGCAGAGATGTTGTTGGGCAGGCTCAAACAGGAACTGGGAAAACAGCATCCTTTGGTATTCCAATATTAGAAATGGCAGATCCAACGGAAAAAAGCATACAGGCTTTAGTTCTATGTCCTACAAGAGAGTTATCGATACAGGTTGCTGAAGAAATTAGCAATTTAGGTAAGTATAAAAAAGGCGTTAAGGTTCTACCGGTATATGGGGGTCAGCCTATTGACAGACAGTTAAGGGCCCTTAAAGCAGGGGTTCAGATTGTAATTGGGACACCTGGAAGAGTTATCGATCACATAAATAGAAGAACTATAAAGACCGACAAAATCAAGATGATGGTTCTTGATGAGGCGGATGAAATGTTTGATATGGGATTTAGGGATGATATCGAATTAGTAATGAATACCCTTCCTGAAGAACGTCAAACCACATTCTTCTCGGCTACTATGGAACATGAAATAATGGCCTTTGCATCTAGATATCAAAAGGATCCGGAGTATATTAAGGTAGTTCATAAAGAATTGACTGTACCGAAGGTTGATCAGGCATACTTTGAATTAAAACAAAATATGAAGACAGAAATACTAAGTAGATTAATAGATATGTACAATCCAAGGCTGACCATAGTTTTCTGCAATACTAAGAAGAAGGTTGATGAATTAACAGGAGAGCTTCAGAGTAGAGGATATTTTGCTGACAGTTTGCACGGAGATTTGAAGCAATCTCAAAGAGATACAGTCATGAACAAGTTTAGAAAAGGCACCATCGATATTTTAGTGGCTACAGATGTTGCAGCTAGAGGATTGGACGTAGATGATATAGATTTAGTAATAAATTATGATATGCCTCAAGATGAAGAATATTATGTTCATAGAATCGGTAGAACAGCTAGAGCAGGAAGAGAGGGCAAAGCCTTTAGTTTTGTAGCAGGAAGAGATATATATAAATTGAAGGATGTTCAGAAATACACTAAGACTAAGATTGAAAGAAGAGACTTACCTACCCTTAAGGATATAGAAGCAAGATATACAACAATCATGCTTGATAAAATAAAGGAAGAAATAGATAAGAAAGATTTATCTAAATATGAGAAAATAGTTGACAGCCTTCTCCATGAAGATTATACATCTCTTGATATAGCTGCGGCACTTCTTAAATTCTACATGACTGATAATAGATTAGACGGTCATGAAGAGTTAGATATGGTAGATTATGGAAGCAAGCTTAAAATAAAAGAAATAAAAGGATCAAAGGATAAATCAAATAAATCAAGAAGCAGTGGTCGTACAAAGGGAATGACAAGGCTTTATGTAAATATTGGTAGTAGAAAAGGAGTTAGCCCTAGACATATTTTATCTGCAATAATTCAGGAAACAAATATAAATAAGAAATATATTGGAGATATAGATATATACGATAAATTTACATTTGTTGAGGTATCTCATGAATATGCGAATTTAATAGTTGATTCCCTAACAAACAAGAGAATTAAGGGAACTAAAGTATTAGTCGAAGAAGCAAATCCAAGGAAAAAATAAATGGATTTTATCCATTTTTTAGACTGTTGATAAATTAAATTTTGTCAACAGTTTTTTTAAATTCCAGATGTTTTATAGAGTTTCACATTGAAATTATATCATAATTGTGATATTATTATTTTTATAAAAATATGATTAAAATGATAGTATTTGTTCATATTTAGTTCAAATAATAATTTTATAATAGAGGTGTATTGATGCCACATATTCGTCCGATTTCAGATCTAAGAAATCATTTTGCAGATATCTCAAAGTTGGTACATGAAACACAAGAGCCAGTTTTTTTGACCAAAAATGGTTATGGTGACCTAGTTGTTATGAGTATGGAAGCTTATGAGAGAAAAATGTTTGAGCGTGAACATTATGATAGATTAAAGAAAGAAATAGAAGCTGAAAAAAATTTAAAAGCTGAAATCAATAATGATCAAGTTTCAAAAGAATAATATTAAAAGAAGGATTAATCCTTCTTTTAATATGAAAATTAACTTTATAACTTTAGACAAGATTTTTCAATTAGATCGGAAGTGATTCTATGAATAAAGACCTAGTGTTTAAGGTAGCTAAGGTTGTAATCGTTTGTAGTATTTTTGTCATGGGGTTTATGGTATTTCTTTTCAATGCTCCCAATCCTATTATTTTAGGATATATATTTGGTACATCTATCAATATACTATCCTTCTATTTAATTAATGATTCCGCTAATAAATTAGTTAGAATGGAGCCAGCAAGGGCGAAAAGTCGCGCCCAATTCAATTATTTATTTAGATTTTTTATATATTTCATAGTATTAGTAGTTTCTGCAGTTGCAGATTATCTAAATATATTTGGGACTTTTATAGGTCTCAATATGGTTAAAATAGCCATCTATATATTAAGTGTTGCAGATAGGAATTTTTTAGAATCACCAAAATTATAACGAAGCCAGAATATGCTAGGTTTGGTTTAACATAAGCTAATAGGCAAGGAGTTGTTAAAAGTGAGTTTATCATTTGTATTAAATGGGAAAACAATTGTGATACCTGAAACGGTAATGAATGGGATTTTAGTGGCTATTGTATTATCCATACTTGCTATTGTGGTCAATAAAGAGATAAAGAAGGCTAGGGTAGATAAAGCCCCCTCAAATTTTTTGAATGTAATAGAGATATTTGTGGAATTCATTAACAACATGGTTAAAAGCAACATGGGAGAGAATAAGATGCAATATGCACCGGTTATGTCAGTTTTGATTAGTTTCATAGCCTTTGCAAATATACTTGGAATATTAGGGTTTGAGCCACCTACGTCAGATTATAGCGTTACCCTAACTTTAGCACTATTTGTATTTGTATTAGTACAAGGTGTTAAAATCAAGAGTTCAGGTGGTATAATAGGATATTTTAAAAGTTTTACAAAGCCTGTTGCCTTATTGACTCCTATAAATATCATAACTGAAGTAGCAAATCCTATATCTATGTCTTTTCGTTTATTCGGAAATATAATGAGTGGTTCTTTAATTATGGCATTGCTTCATGGTGCTTTAGGTTATTTTTCACCATTAGTTACAGCACCACTGCATCTATATTTTGATATATTTACCGGGATACTACAATCTTATATTTTTGTTATGCTAACAATGATTTTTATAGATGGCGCAACAGAATAACAACAGGAGGGAGGAGTTATATATGCTACAAGGTATATCAAGTGAAGCGTTTGTATTGGGATGTTCAGCAATAGCTGCTAGTATTGCGATGTTAGCAGGTCTTGGGGGTGCATTAGGTCAAGGTATTGCTGCAGGAAAAGCATGTGAAGCAGTGGGCAGACAGCCTGAAGCTTCTGCAGAGATAACTAGAACTATGATTTTAGGTCAGGCAATAACAGAAACCAATGCGATATATGGTTTAATAATTGCTATCATATTGCTATTTGTACAACCTCTATTGAGTGCTTTATAGAATTAGAATCGTGGAATATGTATAGATATATTCCACGATATAGGAGGTGTTATTTTGGGTGATTATAAGGTAATGGTTATGCCAGATTTGCAAAGTATGATAATTACTGCCATTACTTTGCTTATTCTATATTTACTTTATAAGAAATTCTTATATGTGCCGGTCAATATGTATCTTCAAGAAAGAAGGAATTATATCCTATCAGAAATCAAAGATGCAAAAGATTTAAAAGAACAAGCCATAATTTTGAAAGAAGATCAGGAGGCCTTTATAGATAATACACAGCGTCAGGCACAGGAAATAATTGAAAATGCAAGAAGTTTTGGTGAAGAAATGAAGGATAATATCATATCTGAAGCTAAACAAGAGGCTAGAGAAATTATTCTAAAATCTGAGATGGAAGTTGAAAGACTAAAGAAGGACGCACTTGAAGAAGCAAAACTTCAATCAGTAGATTTGGCTGTTATGATTGCTTCTAAGATAATGGAGGAGCAAATAGATGTAGATAAACAAAATTATCTTATTGATAAATTTATTGATGAGGTAGGTACATCAGAATGGCTAAGTTAAATAAAAAAAATGATTACTCTTTGATAAGTGATTTTTCTTTAGTAGATGCTAGTCTTGAACTATATAAATCAGAAGATTCTCATAATGAGTTAGATTTAGTTAAAGAAATCTTGGAAAATGAGACAGAATATGTGCAAATTTTAATGAGTCCTGATGTTAGAGAAGATGAAAAGAGAATTTTAATTGACAATGTTTTTAAAGATAATGTCTCAGGACCAATGCTAAAAATATTAAAGAAGATATTTTTAAAATATTCTGATGTAGTGACTGTAACAGCTATAACAGCAGTACCAATGAATAAAGAATCTAAATTAAAGCTTAAATCTGTTTTAAGTGAAAAGATTCAAAAGGATATCGTACTTGAGAATGAAGTAGATACATCTATTATAGGCGGAGTTCTTTTAAAGGTTGAGGAAAAGATTATAGATGCAACATTGGGAAATGAGCTTAGGTCAATTAGAAAAACCTTAAAAGAGGTATCATTATAGGAAGCTGAGGTTAGAAGATGTCATTAGGATCAGTAGATATTAGTCAAATTATAAAAGAACAAATAAATAAATATGAAAAAAAGATTAATCCTATAGATACAGGAACCATAATTCAGATAGGTGATGGGGTTGCCGTAATTGATGGACTTGAAACTTGTATGTCAGGTGAACTTATTGAATTTCCAGGAGATATATATGGTATGGCATTAAACCTTGAAAGTGAAACCGTAAGCTGCGTGTTATTGGGAACTGACCGGGGAATCAAAGAAGGAGATTC
>DAIUFH010000111.1:0-5295 GCA_036844705.1 Tissierella sp. | reverse complement strand
AGATTTAAAAACAAAGTTCCAAATGGTTGAATAAACGTACTTGGTATTGATGGGTTAGAAATAAATAATAGACCCACTAATATTCCTAAAACTAAACCTATCATGATTCTTGTAACTAAGCTCATCTTTTTCTTTTCCATAAGAAATCCTCCTAACTATTCTATGACTAAATTCTCGCCATTCCAGTTTTTCTTGCTGCATCTTTTACTGCCTCAGCAACAACTTGAGCTACTTTTTTATCCAATACATCAGGTATTATATATTCTTCATTTAAATCCTTCTCATCAATATATCCAGCAATAGCATATGCTGCTGCAAGCTTCATTTCATCATTTATTTCCTTTGCTCTTACATCCAAAGCCCCTCTAAACAAGCCTGGAAATATTAGAACATTATTTATTTGATTGACAAAATCAGAACGTCCTGTACCTATCACTCTAGCTCCGGCATTTTTAGCCACGTCAGGCATTATTTCCGGAACAGGGTTTGCCATTGCTAATATAACAGAATCATTATTCATTGATTTAATCATTTCAGGATTTACCATACCTCCGGATGATACTCCTATAAATACATCCGCACCTATCATAGCATCTATCAATTGTCCTTTTATATTCCTAGGATTTGTTTCTTGTGAAAGAATTTTCTTTATCCCATTTAAACCTTCCCTGCCTCTGAAGATAATACCTGTCCTATCACATACTATTATGTCTTTAGCTCCTGCTCTTGTAAGAAGTTTTGAAATTGCCACCCCTGCAGCACCTGCTCCATTTATTACTATTTTGATATCCTCAATCTTCTTCTTCACTACCCTCAATGCATTAATTAACCCGCCAAGAACAACTATGGATGTACCATGCTGATCATCATGAAATACTGGTATATCCAGTTCTTTTTTTAGCCTTTCTTCAATTTCAAAACATCTTGGTGAACTAATATCTTCCAAGTTAATTCCACCTAATCCCGGAGATATCATTTTAACAATTTGCACGATTTCATCTGGATTTTTTGTATTTAAGCAAATTGGAAAAGCATCAACATTCCCAAATTCTTTAAATAAAATGGACTTGCCTTCCATGACTGGAAGAGCTGCTTTAGGACCTATATCTCCCAAACCTAATACTGCTGAACCATCTGTAACTACTGCTACCATATTGCCTTTAGATGTATATTTGTATACATCGTCTTCATTGGCATGAATTCTTCTGCAAGGTTCAGACACCCCTGGTGTATAAGCCAAGCTTAAATCATCTCTAGTTTCAACTTTAATCTTTGAGATGACCTCTACTTTTCCTTTATTCCTTTCATGAAGTTTTAGACTCTCCTCATAATAATTCAAAACGATTTCCTCCCATCTAGAAATTTGAGCAATAAAAAAATTGACATATGATTATACTGCAAATCATATGCCAATTCTTAAAACGCTAAAGTTCGACATTTTTAAAAATCTATACTTATTTTCGGGCAATTATTTATCCCATTCAATCAAAAACTCAACCCATTAGTTTGTACGAATGATAAAACGATACGACCTTTCTCAGTTAATACAGTACCATTCCTCCCAACACTAGATTCTACCAGTTCAAGAGATTTGGCATTATTGAGCAAACTCCTGATTTGTCCTTCTGAAATCTCCATATTTTCCTTCTCAGCAAGTTCTGATAAATATCGTCTCCCGCATCCATTTGAATCCATCACTTTATTTAAAACCCATATCATTTCCTTTCCCAAAATTTCTTGTATCAATGATTTATTGGGTCCTATCGAATTATTTGTAATATATTCCGGAAGATGCCTTATATCTAACTTTCCTCCTTTCCCACCCCAGATAATGGCTAAATACTCCATGGCGTTTTCTAATTGTCTAATATTTCCAGGCCAATCATAATCATATATTAATTTTATAGCATCCTTTTCTATAATTTGTTTTATGTTATTGATCTTTCCCTTACTGTGAATTTTCAAAAAATGATTTGCCAAAATCAAAATATCAGTTTTTCTTTCTCTTAAACTTGGCATCTTCAAGGGCAAAACATTCAGCCTATAATACAAATCTGCCCTAAAATTCCCTTTACTTATTTCCTGAACTAAATCTTTATTTGTCGCCGCTATTATTCTTACATCTATAGGAATTTCTTTAATTCCACCAACCCTTCTTATATGCCTCTCTTGGATTACTCTCAATAATGAACATTGAAACTCCAATGAAGCGTCACCTATCTCATCAAGAAAAATCGTTCCTCCATGTGCTTCTTCAAAAAGGCCTCTCTTCCCGTTTCTTATTGCTCCTGTAAAAGAACCTCCTTCGTATCCAAATAGTTCCGATTCCATCAGATTATCTACCATAGCTGCAAAATTTACAGGTACAAAAGATTCTGAAGATCTATTTGATGCTTTATGAATAGATTGAGCAAATAACTCTTTTCCAGTACCACTTTCTCCCTGAATCAAAATTGTAGAATCTGTATTTGCAAAAATTTTAGCTTTTCCAATCAATTTCTCCATACTCTTACTTTCATGTACAATATCTTTGAAAGTATAATAATTCTTTGTTATAGCATTTCTAGTTGTGAGTCTTCTTATTTTATGCTCGTTTTTTTCTATTTCTTCGCTTTTCTCAAAAATATAAATAAACCCATCTTCACTACATCTGTCTTTAATTACATTTACAGTAACAAATAGTGACTCATTACCAACCATTATAATTTGAGACCATTCATTATCATCATCTATTGCTAATTCAGGTAGTATCGATTCTATATTTCTTCCGATGATATCTTTACTTGACAAACCCAGAAGATCATACATGTATTGATTGCTAACAATAATTTCTCCATCTTTATTTACATACAATATTGCCTTTGGTAAACAATTCGCTACAGTATCCAATCTGCTGCTAATTATTTTCATTTCTTTTCCATCATCATTTATTTGATTTAGTAATCCCATTATTTCATTTAAATATTGAGAAGAAATATTGTTCCCTAAAATTTCTACTAATTCCAGTCGCCTAGCTATATCAACCAATGTAATTATATCCAAACGCCTAGTCTTTAAGTCGATAATTTTTTTGACTTCATATGGAACCAAATGCGCTTCCCCTACGGTAACTGCAATATCCAGTTTCGGATATGAATTGATACCAGGAAAATAAGGATAGTAAGTTATATTATTTACTCCCAACGTATTCAATTGTTCTATGACCTGATAAGTTGTCTCTTTTCTATCATTAACAAACAGTACCTTGCTAGCCTTTGGAAGCTCTAACAATTCTACTAAATATCTGTAATTTATCGCTCTCCGCCCTACTATATAATTTAGACCTTTGTCTATTAAGTCCTGTACCTTTTCATTTATTACTTGAGGAGATGATAAAATAACAAGAGAACTTTCAATATCAAAATCTAAATTATCGCTAAAACTATATGGCACAACTTTAATATACTCACCAAATATCTCACTACATTGTGCTGCTAGATTGGTAGCTGTTACTTTTCCTGGACTTAATATTATTAATTTTTCCATGTGTATTTCTTCTCCTCATAACTAATATAATTTTAAAATCATAGTAAATCTTGATTACTCAATTATTCTATCTTTACAGTTCATTTCAATGTTATAATGAAAAATGCCAAAACTACCATTTAAGCAGTTCTGGACATTTTGTATCAATTCCCTTTCCTCGCTTTTACTATCTCTAACTGTTCTCTTTCTTATGATTTTTGTTTTGAATCCTTAAACTAAATACTATAGTTAATTATATCATATTAATTTCTTCATTATAAGGAGAAAAATCTATTTTCTAAGAACTAAGAACGCCCGATTGGACGTCCTTAGTCAAGCTATATTAAAAACATACTTACTACTGTTGTAACTACTAACCCAATCACTACAGGTTTGAAATTTCTTCGTGTCAATTCAAATGGATCAACTCCGCATATTGCCGCCACAGGAATAACTGCCCAAGGAATCAAGGTTCCTCCACCTACCCATATTCCTGCTACTTGACCAAGAGCTGTAAGAGTAGCCACTCCATGACCTAGTGCTACGCCAAATAATCTGGCTACTGAGCCTGCTAGAGATATACCTGAAAATCCTGAACCATCTAGTCCTGTAATGGCACCTACTGTTGTCAAGGTAACAGCTCCCACTGAACTATTTAAAGGAACTGAATTTGCTAAAGCAAGGCCTAAATCATTAACAAGCCCCTGTGAGCCTTGAGGAAGATACTCTCCTACTACTGATAAGAATCCGCTATCTCCCAAATAGAAAAATGCTGCTATTGGAATTACAGGTCCAAATATCTCAAACCCGAACTTAAGACCTTTAACCAGATACTTTGTTATCTCCTCTAATGCACTTCCCTTATGAACCAGAATGGAAATCAATATTAGAATAAATATTGCTGTTCCACCTATTAAAGCTGTTGCATCCCCACCTGTTAATTTTAAAGTAAACATTATTGCAACATCTAATGCAAACAATAATGGTATTATTATCGCCAAGCTTTTCTTCATTTTTTCACTTAATATATCCTTTAATTCTGAATCCTCTTCCTTAACCATTAAATTGTTATTTTCAACTTTAAGAGCACCACTCTTCAAGTCTTTCCTTAAGAATATAAAGGCTGTTACTGTAGTTACAATACCCATAACTAATACTAAAGGAACACTAGCACCTATAACATCACCAACAGGGATTCCTGCTGCATCTGCTGTTAATTTAGGAGCACCTTGTATTATAAAGTCACTGGATAATGCAATACCGTGACCAAATAAATTCATTGCCATTGCCACTCCCAAAGCAGGCAAACCCACTTTTATTGCAATAGGAAGCATTACTGCCCCTACCAAAGCTACTGCAGGAGAAGGCCAGAAAAACCAAGAAATTACCATCATTAAAATACCTATTATCCAATATGCCAATGTTGGAGTCTTAATAAATCTTGCAAATGGAGAAATCATTATTTCATTGATTCCACTTTTCGTGAGTATTGTACTCATAGCAACTATTACAGAGATTATTAAAATAGTTCCCAATAATTCTGTTATGGCGAAGATAAAACTATTAAATATGGTCATAACTCCATTTGAAACGGAGTTTGTTGATACAAGTGCTAATAAAAATATACCAGCTATACATACCAATGTTGTATCCCTTTTTTTAATCATTACAATCAGAATTAGTAATGTAAAGACTAGGAAAATATAATGCAATGCACTTAATTCCACGTTCATAAAATCCCTCCTAGAAAATATTCGTACTTTAGAATATGCCCGAAGGGATTATATGGTT
>DAIUFH010000110.1:0-5345 GCA_036844705.1 Tissierella sp. | reverse complement strand
CCATTCGCCTATAGGTATAATAAGTTTTGTTTCTTCAGTGGCAGGTATAAAATCAAGTGGACCGATTATTCCTTTTTTTGGGTGTTTCCATCTTATCAATGCCTCAAATCTTACTACCCTCTTCGTCCTCGCATCTATAAGAGGCTGATAGCATAAAAGCAGTTCTTCATTATCTAATGCGTCTTTTAAATCTCTTTTAATGTTATTACGAAGGATTATTTCTTCAATCATATATTTATTAAAGTGCCGCAGGCTATTTTTACCTTCTTCTTTTGCCTTGTACATGGCTACATCCGCTCTTTTTAAAAGTGTTTCCCCATCTATCCCATTATCAGGATAAATAGCCATACCAATACTTATTGAACTGGAAAGTTTATTTACGCTAATATCTATAGGGACTTTGAACGAATCTATGATTCTTTGTGCAATTTCATCTGCTTCATTTATGCTGTTCAAATTAGACAACAAAATTGCAAACTCATCTCCACCAATTCTGCATAATGCATCTGTATTTCTAATACATGACTTAAGCCTTGCTGCAATTTTTTTTAAAAATAAGTCGCCTATATGATGCCGATACATATCATTAACAGTCTTAAAATCATCAACGTCAAGGAACATCACCGAAAGCTTTAATCCCTCTTTATTTGCTTTTTCTATAGAAATTTTCAGCCTGTCCATAAATGCTGTACGGAGCATTGTTCCAGTTAGCTGGTCATAACATGCAAGGTGTTCCAGCTTTTCTTCACGCTTTTTTTTCTCTGTAATATCAGTATGAGAACCTGCTATCCTAACTGGTTCTCCCTTATCACTAAATAGCAGCTTACCTTTACTAGACACCCATATATATTTGGACTCTTTTAATTTAATCCTGTACTCACATAGATAAAACTGATTTTCTTCTTCAAAACATCTGTATAGATTTGATGTAACCCTTTTGATATCCTTTGGGTGAATAAGTTGCTTCAACTTTTTACGATATTCGCAAATTTCTTGTTCTTCAAAGCCCAGCATCTTGCTCCACTCTTTTGATATGTATATCGTATCGTTGGTTAAATCCCAATCCCACAAACCATCACTTGAACTCTCAAGAATAAGCTTATACCTTTCCTCACTCTTTTGAAATGCATCTATCTGTTTCCTTAGCTCCTTTATGTTGAATTCTAACTCTTTTTGTATCACAGTCTCCTTGTCCTTAGCTGATAATCCTTGCTGCTTTTTCTGAAACTTAACAATATTGTCCACTGCCATATTCAAATCTAAATCCACCTTTCTTTAAACCCTGAACTGCGAAACAATTTTTATAAGCATATTTGATTTTTCTTCTGCTGATTTAGATAAATTGATGACCTCATTTGACTTATTCACTATGTCCTCGACATCCTGAGCTATATCAGTAGCCCCTTGAGCTCCTTCATTAGTAGAACTTGCTATTTCGTCTATAGCCTTTGCCATATTCTGTACCGAAGCGAAAAGTTCTTCTGAGGTTGAACCAAAGTCAGTCACCATTTTATCTATTTTCAATGAGTTTTCACTATATTTATTGCTGGATTCCACAAGTGTATCATAGTCACTTAATACCTTTTGATCAATAAACTCTAGTATTTGACCTGAACTGTATGAAAGGTTATTTACAGCTTCCAATATTGTATTGGTAACTTCCTGTATTCTGGTAACCATATCTTTAGAATTTTCAGCTAAATTTCTAATTTCATCGGCAACAACTGCAAAACCTTTACCTGCTTCGCCTGCCCTTGCAGCCTCAATAGCTGCATTTAAGGCAAGCAAATTTGTTTGCGAAGTTATTGTGAGTATTCCATCTGCTAATTCATTGATCTGTTCAACTGTTTTTGATTGCTCTATAGCTTCCTGCAGGCTATTTTTTGTACTTCCATATACCTGAATAGCATCTTCTTTTGATTTTATTGCATTTTGTCTCATTTCTTCAGCCATCTTACTTACACTGTTTACAATTGCGGCACCTTCCTGTGCTTCAATAGCAATAGACTCTGCTGCCTTTTCAATCTCTGTAGACGTAGCACTCATTTCTTCAGTAGAAGAAGCTGTTTCCTCTGTTCCTGCCGACAATTCTTCTGTTGTAGCCGAAATTTCTACTATGCTTCCATTAAGTTGCTCCATATCACTATTGATATTATTAAGCATCTCACTAACATTTGACGATTCATCAATTACTTCTTTTATAATATTTTTTATCGATGACTGCATAGCATTAATTGCATTTGCAAGTGTACCTATTTCATCCTTTGCTTTGAGAAGTTTTTCTGGTGCTTCATTTGTAAAATCTCCTGAGGCTACAATTTCAAGATACTCTGAAGCTGTTTTTAAAGGTTTTGATATATTAAGTGCAATCAGGTATGTAATTACTATGCCGACTACTAAAATAATTATTGATGCGATTAGAACTGTTTTTAAAAGACTATTTACCTTTGCCATTACTTCTGACCTTGGGGCAGTTAAAGCCAATGACCAATTGGTTCCATCTACAGGTGCATAACCCATGTATTTAGTTACATCATTATATGTATACTCACCCACTCCTTCTTTTCCAGCAACCATTTGCTTTTCTAGCTCTACCAGGGACTCTAACTGTGCATCTTTTTTAACATTTTCAAAATCATTGTCCATCTGCATAACAAGATTTTTGTCTTTATGAGCCACCGTTGTCCCATTGTTATTGATCATAAAGGCCTCTCCATTTTTACCAATATGAATATCATTTGTAAGTGCACTTAATTCATATCCGTCACGTATCGACACCAGAACTCCTTTTACCTTGTCGCTATCCTTGATTGAAACGGCATAAGCAACTACTAAATCGTTAGTAATCTTGCTTCTATATGGATCTGAAACCGCCCTACTTCCAGACTTTGCTTTTTGAAAATATTCTAAATCTGCCACATTTTCTGTATCTCCATCTGTTGTAATTACATTTCCATCTACATCAACAATAGCCATCCATAGATGATTGCCTCTTTGTGTCTCACTTTTCAATACTTGAAGTTTTTCATTTATGTTGAGTTCTTCACCCTTAATTAAATCACTCTCAGCTAATACTTCCAGTGCATTTAATTTACTGTCTACTCTTTCCTGTACGACCTTTGAAGCTTCTTTAGATAAATTGGATAGAGATTCATTTATATTGTCCATCAATGCACCTTCTGAATACAAATAAGATATGAACCCAAGTCCGGAACAGATAAATAGTATCAATACTGCAAAAACTATTGATAATTTAGTCCTAATACTTTTAAATTGCATTTGTTATGTACACCTTCTTCATTTATTTAAATTATTAACAAGTAAATCCAATGCTTGTACAAAATCAGCCTAATCCATCAATTGTCTCCTCCTTGATACAACGTTTGCATCCACTACATTTCTTTCACTCGTTGATTATAAATATTTTTTATTAATAACTTATTGCTAATTGGATAAATCTTACTATCATATAATCATATAGACATTATTATACAATATAATCTCTTTTCTGATTTTTTTCTACACTAGATGTCATAGCCACATCAATGACATTTTTCGTCAACTCTACATTTGAAATCGTATAAACTAATATAATTATCATTATTGTGATTGTATTAATCTTTAGGGGGAATGATGCTATGGTAATAAATATGAAGTTTGGAGAATGTCTTCGCTGCTTGCTATCGATTTTTGATATTAGTAATGTCAAATTATCAAGAGCTATAAATGTCGATAATTCACTTGTAAATAGGTGGGTCAACGACAAAAGAACACCTTCTTATAGGACAGACTATATTGAAAAAATTTCAGAATACATCTCAAGCTGTATGCTAAATTCTTTTCAAGAACAGCATTTAAATGAGCTTTTTACTGAGGTATGTGAAGACGGTAAAGTTGAAATTACAACAGAAGAAAAAATTAAGAAAATTTTATTTCAATCACAAGGCTATTCCATAGAATGTAGAAAAAATGTAATAGAAGAAAGCAATACCGCTTCAGTTAATACCTATAATAATTCTGACTTTTTAATAAATTTATCAAGTAAAGATCAAATAATCATTGGATATAAGAATGTATTACATACAAGCATTTCCTTGTTAGAAAGTACACCAAGCCCCAAAAATGATAATGATACAATCTATATTTCCTTTAACAGCGATATGTACATATCTAATTACTTCCATGACTTAATTGATTTTCGAAATGCTATACTTAAAACCATAAACAAAGGCTGGAATATCATATTTTTATTAAAAATGAATAATAACATCAATAATATAGCTAATTTTATTGATTTTGCACTTCCATTTATAAATACCGGCAAATTTCACCCGTACTATTTTAAGAAATATGATTTTTATTATGCATATGAAGAATTTGTCGTTATTCCTAAAATAGGAGCTATTTTAGGTTTTCCGAATAATTTTTATTCGGAAATTGAGTCCGCTCTTTATTTTAAAAATAAAATTGCTATTGATATATTTAAAAATAGGTTTGATACAATAATCATCAACCATACTAAACCACTTGTTAAGTATTATGAACTTGATAGTGCTTTCAATTATTATAATTATCTAGCTGAACACGAAGATGTCATAGGTAATCGAATCCTGTATAAAAGAGATTTAAGCAATTTGATACTTCCTGAGGATTTATATAAGAAACTACTTCAAAGAAAAAATCTTAAAACCGAGGAAATAAATATATCTTTAGAATCTTATAAAAGACGATCCAAAGCATTTTTATCAAACATATATAGATATAAATACACAGATATTTATCATATTGATTGTATCAATAATCTAATTAGAGATAGAAAACTTTTTCTTTATATGTACGATAAGATTGAAGAGATCAATTTAGAAATTGAAGATGTTGTCAAACTATTAAAAAATATCATAACCTTGCTTAACAAATATGGTAACTATAATATTGCATTTACATCTCAAGATTCTAATAATATTATAGGAGATTATATATTGTATTGTGTAATTAAGGAAAGAAGTGCTGTAATGGTAGAGACATATAAACACCCAAAAAACACACCTAAAGTCAGACTCTCAATTGATGAGCCTATACTTGTTAAAGCTGTCGAGGTATATTTAGAGGAACTTATAGACCAGATTGCTCCCATAAATAAAGACAGGTATGAAATTAAAAATTGGATTGAAAATCAAATAAATTTGCTCAAAACTCCTGGTTAAAAGGCATCATTTTATGCCTTCTTACCAGGACAATTATAACCGATACTTTGTGTTGTTCAAAATAGCCACGATATAAACATATATCATTGCTATAAAATAGATTAAAACACGTTACCTATATTTGTTAAATTTGTAATAAAT
>DAIUFH010000109.1:0-5480 GCA_036844705.1 Tissierella sp. | reverse complement strand
GTACAGTCTAGAACCTTTGAAGAAGTGTTTATGACAGAGCACCTTCCATATAAAATAGTAGGCGGACTAAAATTCTATGATAGAAAGGAAGTTAAGGATTTAATAGCATATTTAAAATTCCTACAGAATCCTAATGACAATATATCGTTAAAGAGAATTATTAACACACCAAAGAGAGGTATCGGAGCAAGTACAATAAATAAAATTGAGGAATTTGCTGCTAATACAGGTGATTCGATTTATGGGGTCATATTATCGGTTGAGGATATTCCCGGATTGTCTGGAAGGGCAATAAATAGCATCAAACCTTTTGTAGAATTAATGAATAGATTTATGGCAATGAAGGAAATAATGGGAATTAAGGACTTTGTTGAAGAGGTAATAAATTCTTCAGGTTATATCGCTGAGCTTGAAAAAGAAGATACTATTGAATCTAGAACTAGGATTGAAAATATAAAAGATTTCCTTTCTGTTGCATTAACATTTGAGGAAAAGAATGAAGGGGCTAATATGGAGGACTTTTTAGCTTCAATATCGCTATTATCAGATGTTGATAAAACTGTTGAAACAGATAATCTCATTACGTTGATGACTGTTCATAGTGCAAAAGGGCTTGAATATCCTATAGTTTTTCTAGTAGGAATGGAAGAAGGTCTTTTCCCTATATCAAGATCCTTTGACAGTGAAAGTGATCTGGAAGAGGAAAGAAGACTTTGTTATGTAGCTGTGACAAGGGCAGAGAAACACTTAATCATAACTAATGCACAGAGAAGAACAATATATGGTAATACTAATTATACGATGCCATCCAGATTTATTGATGAGATGGGAGATACAATTGAAAGAAAGATCACTAAAAAAATTATAAATAATATTAGAAAAGAAATGGAATCAAATCCTGAAGAGAAGTTGCTGAATATAGTAGATTACAATAAATCTAATTTTGTTGGTCCAAAGATAATTAGAAATGAAAACAAGAACTTGGACATTGATGTTGGAACTAAGGTTAAACACAAGAAATGGGGTACTGGAATAGTTGCTATGGTTAAGGAAAGAGAAGATGGAGACAAGGAGTTGACTATAGCTTTTGATAAGGAAGGGCTAAAGAAGCTATTGCAATCCATAGCCCCTATTGAAATCGTTAAGGAGGGTTGATTCTTTTGAATCAAGAGGAAAGGATTAGAGAGATAATAGATATAATAAATGACTTGAATTATAGCTATTATACGCTGGATTCACCGAAGGTAAGTGACAAGGAGTATGATGCTCTATATGATGAGCTTGTTCGGCTTGAAAATGAAACTGGATATATTCTAAGCTATTCTCCAACTCAGAGAGTAGGGGGAGAAATACTAGAGAAGTTTGAAAAGCATGTTCATTTAGGAAGGCTATGGAGTCTTGACAAAAGTCAGAGCTATGCGGAATTAAAAAATTGGGACAATAGAGTAAGAAGATCCATAGATGAATATAACAGAAACAATGATGATAAGCTGCCAGATCCAGTATATATATTGGAATATAAATTTGACGGGTTAACTATAAATTTAACCTATAAAAATGGAGAATTGATTCAGGGTGCTTCAAGAGGAAATGGTATCGTTGGTGAAGGAATTTTAGAGCAGCTTAAGACTATAAAATCAATTCCAATGAGAATAGATGCTGATTATACAATGGAGGTACAAGGTGAAGGGCTGATGCCTTTGTCATCACTTGAGGAATACAATAAGACTGCAGTTGAGACTTTGAAAAATGCTAGAAATGCTGCAGCAGGAGCTTTAAGAAATTTGGATCCAAAGGTTACTGAAAAAAGAAAGCTAGCAGCCTTTTTTTACAACGTAGGATATATAGAAGGAAAAAGTTTCAATAGTCACTTAGAAATGCTGGAATTTTTAAGAAAAAATAAATTGCCTGTATTTCCTTATGTAAAAAGCTTTGATACCATGGATGCTATAATTGAAGAAATAGAGAATATTAAGGATGCAAGAAATAGACTCGACATCCTTACAGATGGAATGGTTATAAAAATAAATGATATGAGAACTAGGGAGGTTCTTGGTCATACTAATAAGTTTCCAAGATGGGCAGTTGCATATAAATTTGAAGCTGAAGAGATAAGTACAAAGCTGTTGGCTGTAGAGTGGAATGTTGGCCGTTCGGCAAAGGTGACGCCTACAGCATTGTTGGAGCCTGTGGATATAGGCGGAGTTACGGTAAAGAGAGCAACTCTTAATAATTATGATGATATTATAAGAAAGGGTATTAGACTTAATTCAAGAGTCCTCATACGTAGATCCAATGATGTGATTCCAGAAATATTGGGAACTCTTGAAACGAATGAGAAGACATATACAATAGAAAAACCAACGCATTGTCCATATTGTCAAAGCGAATTGATACAAAATGGTGTTCACATATTTTGTCCTAATTCATTATCCTGCAAGCCGCAGTTGGTATCCAGGCTAGTTCATTTTGCAAGTCGTGATGCCATGAATATTGAGGGTTTTAGTGAAAAGACAGCTGAAAAGCTCCTTGAGGAGTTGAATATAAGGGATTTGCCAGAGATATATGAAATTAAATATGAGGATTTAAGAAAACTTGAAGGTTTTAAAGACAAAAAAAGTAAAAATCTGATAGATGCAATTGAAAGAAGTAAAATGGTTAGCCTTACTTCATTTATATATGCCTTAGGAATATCTAATGTAGGCATAAAAACGGCTAGTGATTTGGCAAATAAATTTAAATCCTTAGGTGCTCTAAAAATGGCAAGCTATGAAGATTTGATTAACGTTGGAGATATAGGGGATATTATAGCCAATAACATATTAGAGTTTTTTGAAGATGAGCGTATACTAGAGGCATTGAACAAACTTCTTGGTGAAGGTGTTACTCCTATTTATGAAGAAGTACATGCAGAGGAATCCATATTTACCGAGAAAACTGTGGTCATAACTGGGACAATTGAGGGCTTGTCAAGGAATCAAATTAGGGATATAGTGGAAAGAAAAGGTGGAAAGGTATCAAGCTCTGTAAGCAAGAAGACGGACTTCGTAATAGTAGGCGAAGACCCAGGTTCGAAGTATGATAAGGCAGTAGAGCTAGGAATTGAGATAATCAATGAAGAGAGATTGAAGGATATAGTGAAGAGTTAAGAACTAAGAGTTAAGAGTTAAGAGTGAAGAACTAAGAACTAAGAACTAAGAGATAAGAACTAAGAGATAAGAGTTAAACCCGAGATCCTTCGGTAGTTAGGTTAATACTGTGTGGCTCAGGATGACAAAAAAGGTAATGTTATTTTGAACGTAGTGAGAAATCTCATACATCTTGTCATTCCGAACGTAGTGAGAAATTGCATGCATCTTGTCATTCCGAACGTAGTGAAGAATCGCATACATCTTGTCATTCTGAACGTAGTGAAGAATCTCGGGTTTGGATTCCAGAGCCAGACCCAAATAATTTTCAACTGTCAATTGAAGAAAGGAGGATTTTTAATATGATAACAAAAGATGATGTACTACATATTGCAGATATTGCGATGCTAAAGTTTACTGAAGAAGAAATTGATGTATTCACAGAGAAATTTGCCCAAGTCATTGGATTTGTTGATACTATAAAGGAAGTAAATACAGAAGATGTAGAGCCAACCTTTATGGTTAGTGACGAAACAGGAGAATTAAAAGATTATGAAGGAAATGTAACTCTTTTAAGAGAAGAGGTACTCCAAAATACCGTAGAGCAGCAATATGGATATTTTAAAATCATAAAGGTAGTGGAATAGAAGGGGTGATAATGTGGATATAACAAGTCTTAAAGCTTGGGAAATGAAAGAAAAGCTTTTAAATAAAGAAATTTCAAGCAAGGATATTGTAGAAGCTCATATAAAAAAAATTGAAGAAACAGAGCCCAATATCAATGCTTTTATTACATTGAACAAAGAAGAGGCTTTAAATACCGCCGATGCAGTTGATAAAAAGTTAAGAAATAATGAAGATGTAGGGGTATTGGCGGGACTTCCTATTGGAATAAAGGACAATATCGTTACCAAAGGAATGAGAACAACATGTGCTTCAAAGATGCTGGAGAATTTTATGCCTCCATATGATGCAACTGTTATTGAAAAGATTAAGAATAGTGACGGTATAATCATTGGTAAAACTAATATGGATGAATTTGCTATGGGTGGCTCTACTGAAACATCATACTTTGGAGCTACAAAGAATCCGGTAGATCCAAATCGTGTACCAGGAGGATCATCAGGAGGTTCAGCAGCAGCTGTAAGTGCAAATGAGGTGCCTTTGGCTTTAGGGACAGATACTGGCGGTTCTGTAAGACAGCCTGCAAGCTATTGTGGTGTTGTGGGATTGAAACCAACCTATGGAATGATTTCTAGATATGGTGTTGTATCAATGGCAAATACTTTGGATCAGGTAGGCATACTTGGAAGGGGTGTAAAAGATGCAGTTCTAATGCTCAATGCTATTGCTGGACATGATAGAAAGGATTCCACATCCTCAACAAGGTCAAATTCAGCCGTTTTTATAGATAATGATAAAGAAGATATCAATTTATTAGAAGGTTTGAGGGTGGCATTGCCTAAGGAATATGTTGAATTAGGAACATCTAATAAGAAAATTCAAACACTATTTGATGAGGCTGTTAAAGTATTTGAAAGACAAGGATCCAAGATAGATTTTATATCAATACCTCATTTAAAATATGCACTTGAAACCTATTACATTATAATGACATCTGAGGTAAGCTCAAATCTTGCTAGATTCGATGGAATCAGATATGGGCATAGAGCAGAGAACTATAATACATTGGATGAATTATATACTAATTCAAGAACAGAGGGTTTTGGGGAAGAAGTAAAAAGAAGAATAATGATAGGTACTTATTCTCTTAGTGCTGGATATGCAGAGGAACATTATAAGAAAGCATTAAAGGTTAGAACATTGATAAAGCAAGACTATGACAATGCTTTTATAGATCATGATGTTATATTGTCCTTGACATCGACAATATTGCCTTTTGAGTTTAATTCTATAATAAATGATCCAGTTGAAATGTATAAATCCGATTTATATACTGTACCTATCAATGTTGCAGGTCTTTGCTCAATATCCATTCCAATGGGTAAAGTCGATGGACTACCTGTTGGGCTTCAAATAACGGGTGATAGATTTATGGAAAAAAATATTATTAAAGCCGCTTTAGGCTATGAAAGGGCGGTGCTATAATGGGATACAAAACAATCGTTGGTCTCGAAATTCATGTTGAACTAGCAACTAAGCATAAAATTTTCTGTAATTGTGCTAATGAATATGGTGCTGAAGCCAATACTTTAGTTTGCCCTGTTTGCTTAGGATTACCTGGAGCATTACCGGTATTAGATAAAGAGGCTCTAGATTTTGGGATAAAAGCTGGCATTGCTTTTAATAGTAAGATATCCAATTTAGTACGTATGGACAGAAAGAATTATT
>DAIUFH010000108.1:0-5649 GCA_036844705.1 Tissierella sp. | reverse complement strand
TCTACTACTTAGAATCCGGAGCTTCCATGAGACCATCAAAAGTTATATATGATAGAGCACACTCCTCTATTGCTGAAGCAGATTCAAGTGATTTTGATTTTGATGAAATATTTAAAGATGCAGACTGGTTCCATTTTTCAGGAATTACCCCAGCATTAAGTGAAAAGGCTGCAGTTATGACTGAAGAAGCTTTAAAAGCTGCAAAAAGACATAATGTAACTGTTTCAGTAGATTTAAACTATAGAAAGAAACTTTGGACTCCTGAAAAAGCTAAAGAAGTAATGTCCAATTTGATGCAATATGTTGATGTATGTATCGGAAATGAGGAGGATGCAGAAAAAGTATTAGGTTTTAAACCTGGTAAAACTGATGTTACCTCTGGGGATTTAGAACTTGCTGGATATAAGGACATATTTGAACAAATGAAGAAAAAATTCGGATTTAAATATGTAATCAGTTCATTAAGAGAATCCTATTCTGCATCAGATAACGGCTGGTCAGCATGTGCATATGATGGTAATGAATTCTACCATTCAAGAAAATATGATATCAGAATAGTAGATAGAGTAGGCGGAGGAGATTCTTTCGCAGCTGGTGTTATATACGGCTTATTGGAAGGAAGAAACTTTAAGGATGCATTGGAATTTGGCGTTGCCGCATCTGCTTTAAAACATACAGTTCTTGGAGATTTAAATATGGTAACTGTAGATGAAGTTGAAAACTTGCTAAAAGGCGATGCCTCAGGCAGAGTTCAAAGATAGAAAAATAATGCTTCTAAATGAAGCATTATTTTCACATATATAGTAATATAAGATATTTTTCTAGTTAAAAACAATAAAATTTATTTCTAATAAAATCATAATAATTAACCACCTAGGTAAGCTTTTTTTATTTCATCATTATTAGCTAAATCAGAAGCTTTGCCATGTAATGTAATTCTCCCAGTTTCAAGAACATAACCCCTATTGGCAATACTAAGAGCCATATATGCATTCTGTTCAATTAATAGAATAGTCGTTCCTTGTTTGTTAATTTCCTGAATAATTCTAAATATCTCTTCAACTACAAGTGGGGCTAATCCCATTGATGGTTCGTCTAGTAACATCAATTTCCCTCTAGTCATTAATGCTCTACCTACAGCTAGCATTTGCTGTTCTCCACCACTTAATGTACCAGCCAATTGATTTTTTCTCTTAAATAATATAGGAAAGAATGAATAAACCTTTTCTATGTCTTCCTTTATAGCTTTATCATCTTTTCTTAAATTAGCTCCTAATCTAAGATTATCAAATATACTTAAATTTGCAAATACCCTTCTTCCCTCAGGAACATGAGATATTCCCATTTCAACAATTTTATGAGGTACAACATTTGTTATTTCCTTATCTTCAAATATTATCTTTCCACTTTCAGCCTTTTCAAGACCTGAAATAGTTCTTAGAGTTGTTGATTTGCCTGCCCCATTTGCTCCAATCAGTGTCACAATTTCTCCCTCTTCAACCTCTAAGGAAATTCCTTCAAGTGCTTTAATTGCACCATAAGATACATGTAAATCTTCTATCTTAAGCATGAGCTTTGCTACCTCCTCCCAAATAAGCCTGAATAACCCTTTCATTCTTTTGAATTTCTTCAGGAAGGCCATCAGCTATTGTTTGTCCAAAATCCAAAACCTTAATTTTATCAGAAATTGACATAACAACGTTCATATGGTGCTCTATCAATAATATTGAAAGATTGAATCTTTCTTTAATATATTTAATCAGTTCTATAACTCCATCAATCTCATTGGGGTTCATACCTGCTACAGGTTCGTCTAATAGAAGAATTTTCGGATCTCTTGTCAACGCTCTTGCAATTTCTAATCTTCTTTGATCACCATAAGGCAAATTATTTGCGTTTAGATAAGCTTTTTTCTCAAGGTTAAAAATCTTTAGCATTTCAAATGCTTTTTCTTCTACTTCTTCTTCCTGTTTTAGAAAATCTTTATTTCTAGTTAACGCACTTTTAAAATCATAATCAACTTTTAAATGAAGTGCTATTTTTATATTATCTAACACTGATACATTGTTAAATAATCTAATATTTTGAAAAGTTCTGGCAATTCCTTCCTTAGCAAATTCGTTTGGCTTTAATCCCACCATATTTTTTCCATCAAAGGTTATATCCCCAGAGGTTGGCTTATATATTCCGGTAAGCATATTAAATACTGTTGTTTTACCTGCACCATTAGGACCAATTATGGCCACTAGCTCATTATTTTTTAAAGATAGATTAAAATCACTAACTGCTTTCAAGCCTCCAAACTGAATTGAAAGGTCTTTTACATTTAATAGATCCATAAGAAGCTCCTTTCCACTTTTAATCATATAAATTTACTTTATATAAAGAACTAATGTTGTTCTGTTTCTAACATTCTTTTATTATTTTTAATCTGTAAAAACTTAAATTCTTTTCCTCCATAGAGTCCATTAGGTCTTTTTATCATAAGGATAACTAACAATACCCCATATAAAGCCATTCTCCACTCAGACATAAATCTCAAGAATTCTGGTAGAGCTGTTAGGATTAAGGCACTTACAATAGATCCACTAATACTAGACATACCACCTGCATATAAGAATACCAAGTAATCTGTAGATTTTACAAAACTAAACATATCTGGTTGTAAATACATTAAAAGATGTCCATATAAACCTCCTGCTACACCTGCCATAAAGGACGCAAAGGTAAAGGATAATATTTTATATTTTGTTGTATCAATTCCCATTGTTTCAGCAGCAATTTCATTTTCACGAATTGAAATGCATGCTCTACCAAATGACGAATTAACAAAATTTCTTGAAGCATAAATTGCTAAGAAAGTAAATACAAATACCCAAAATAAATTTGTATATTGTGGAATTGCAGATAATCCTCTTGCACCACCAACAGGCTGAATTAGTCTAATGATTGCTCTTACGATTTCACCAAAGCCTAAGGTAACAATAGCTAAATAATCACCTTTTAATTTCAAAGTAGGAATACCTATTAAGAATCCTATAAAGCTTGCAACTAATCCACCTACTAGAAGTGATAATAAGAACATAGGAATTTGCATATATACAGGCCAGTTAATAGTTTTGAATAATACTGTAGTAATAACAGCTGAAGAATATGCACCTACAGCCATAAAACCAGCATGTCCTATGGAAAACTGTCCAGTAAAGCCATTTATTATATTTAAGCTTACAGTCATAATAATATTGATACCTGCAAATTTAACAATCTGCATCATATATGAATTTATTATTCCTGTTTTATTAAGAATCTCTAATATTATATAGAGACCAATGATGAATACATATGTCATTTTTCCTTTAAATAGTTTCAACTTTGTCACCTACACTTTTTCTATTGTATATTTTCCAAGTAATCCGGCTGGCTTAAATAATAATATAAGAATTAAGATAACAAAACCAATACCATAACCTAAATCAGAGTTTATAGATGTCGCCAACACTTCTGCAACACCCATGATAACACCACCAAGCATCGCACCTGGTATAATACCTATTCCGCCTAATACAGCAGCGGTAAAAGCTTTTGTACCTAGAACAGAACCCATATAAACATCAATCATTGGATATGTTGTAGCATATAAAATACCGCCAGCAGCCGCTAATGCAGCTCCAATAAAGAAAGTTATAGATATTGTGTTGTTAACATTTATCCCCATCAATGCAGCAGCATCTTTATCAAAGGATACAGCCTTCATTCTTCTGCCAATTGCTGTTTTAGTTGTTAATAAGTGTAACAATAACATTAATGTAAAAGATAATAATATCATTACTATTTGTATACTACTTATTGTAACACCTAAGAATTCATAATTTACAAGAGGTATCAATCTTGGAAATGGTCTAGGTGCTGGTCCTATAGCAGGAAGAGCTCTTGGAAAATTTTGTAGAAATATAGATACACCAATAGCCGTAATCAGAGATGATAGTCTTGGCTTACTTCTTAAAGGTTTATATGCTATTCTTTCTACAGCAACCCCCACCATACCTATAACAACCATGCTAAGAAGCATAACTGGAATAAATCCCAAATTAAAATAGCTTACTGCAAAAAATCCTACGAAAGCTCCTAGCATCAAAAAATCACCATGGGCAAAATTTATTAGACGTATAATTCCATAAACCATTGTGTACCCTAATGCAATCAAAGCATATATACTACCTAATTGAACACCATATATTAATAATTGCAATATTGTTGTCAATCAATTTCACTCCTTCCTAAATATTTAATTGTATAGGCATTGAACCAATGCCTATACAATTATCAAATGAATTATGGTTGTATTGTAGTTGAATATGTTGGAACTCCATCTTTATATATCATGATTGACGCACTCTTAATTGGGTTTCTATTTTCATCAAATGTGAAATTACCAGATGGTAATTTGAAATCCTTTATCGCTGCCATTGCATCTCTAACACCTTGTCCATCAAGTGTTTCTGCTTCTTGAATTCCTTTTAATACAATCTCTAATGCTTCATATGCTAAAACAGCATTTGAGTTTGGATTAACTCCAAATTTAGCATTATATCTATCAACAAAATCTTTAGTAACAGGGTCATCTGATGTAGGTGCGAAAGCTGCTGGGAATGCTATATCTTCTACAGTTTCTTTTCCTGCTATATTAGGAACGTCTGGAGAGTCAAATGAGTCTCCTCCTATAATCTTTGTAGTAATTCCCATTTCTCTAGCTTGTTTAACTTGTAATGGCAATTCACCAAATAAATTAGGGAAAAATACTACATCTGCATTAGCAGCTTTAATTCTTGTAAGTTGAGCATTGTAATCCTTAATATCAGCACCACCATATGCCTGTTCTTCTAGAATCTTACCACCTAATTCTTCAAAGGATTTAACAAAATTTTCTTTAAGTCCATTGCTAAAATCATCTGCATTATTATAAAGGATAGCTGCAGTTTTTGCACCTAAATCCTCATAAGCATATTGAGCCATTACTTGACCTTGGAATGGATCTATGAAACATGCTCTAAATATGAAATCACCAACTTGAGTAACTTTCTCGTTAGTTGTGAATGTTCCAATTGCAGGTACCTTTGCTTGTTGAGCTACAGGACCTGCTGCAAGTATTCCTCCACTCATATCTGGACCAACAATTGCAATAACCTTATCTTGATCTATTAACTTTCTATAAGCATTAGATGTCATATCTGGTTTAGCTTCATTGTCCTCATATACTAATTCAATTTGAATTTTCTTGCCATTTACATCTAATCCACCAGCTTCTTTCAATTCATCTTCTATTAAAGATACACCATTCTTAATATATTCTCCAGCAATTGCTGACTGACCTGACATTGGTGATACAACACCAATTTTTAAGCTTGTTATATCTTCAGATTTTGGAGTACCTGAACATCCAACTAAGCTTGTAAACAATAATACCACAACTAATAATAAAGAAACTTTTTTCATTTTTACCCTCCTTAATAATATATAAACCGTATTAAAAACCGCCTAACTTTTTTAAGATTACACCTCCAATCTATAATATTAATAGGTCTTTTCTATATGATTTTTAATACGTTTTACTGCCTCAATTAAATTTTCATCAGAATTTGCAAAAGAGAA
>DAIUFH010000107.1:0-5828 GCA_036844705.1 Tissierella sp. | reverse complement strand
CCTTTCCTATTGAATTAGGATAGTTGTAGTCTAGGAAATATCTATCGTCCTTCTTTTCTACAATTGGAATAGGTAAGAACTCTGCTAAGAATCTTTTAACTCCAACTGGTCCAGAACCTGGTCCTCCACCACCATGAGGAGTTGAGAATGTCTTATGGAGATTAAAGTGAACAACGTCAAAACCCATGTCTCCAGGTCTTGCATGACCCATGATAGCATTCATATTTGCTCCGTCGTAGTACAACAATCCACCAGCTTCATGAACAATACTAGCGATTTCTTTTATTCCCTTATCGAATATTCCAACTGTATTTGGATTTGTAAGCATTAAACCAGCTGTATCTTCACCAACAACAGCTCTTAATGCCTCAAGGTCTACCAATCCATCCTTAGTTGATTTAATTTCAATAATTGAATATCCTGCCATTGCAGATGTAGCTGGGTTAGTTCCATGAGCTGAATCAGGAACTATAATCTTATCTCTCTTAAAGTCCCCTCTTTTTTCATGATATGCCTTTACAAGCATAATACCTGTTAATTCTCCATGGGCACCAGCAGCTGGCTGTAGTGTCATTCTATCCATCCCAGCTATTTCACAAAGTGATTTTTCTAACTCATACATCAATTGTAATGAACCTTGAACACACTCTTCTGATTCCTTAGGATGAACATTTGCAAAGCCATCATATCTTGCTACATCTTCATTTATCTTAGGATTATATTTCATAGTACAAGAACCAAGTGGATAAAATCCTGTATCTACACCATAATTTTTATTAGATAAATTTGTATAGTGTCTTATAACGTCTACTTCGCTTACTTCCGGAAAATCAAGCTCTTTATCACTTAGAAAATCCCCAGGAATAATTGTGTCAAGTGCTATATCATCTACGTCTAATGGAGGAAGATTGTAAGCTTTTCTTCCTGGTTTTGATAATTCGAATATTAGCTTATCATAATCTTTCATTATATCATCCCCTCCAATACACTATTTAATTTATCAATTTCTGTCTTTGTTCTCTTTTCTGTGACAGCATAAAGAACTGCATTCTTATATTGAGGATAATTGTTACCTAAGTTGTATCCACCAGCTATTTTTTCTTCTAATAACTTTTTATTTATCTCATCTGCATTCAAATCACTAGTTAATGCAAATTCCATAAAGAATGGTTTATCAAATAAAGGTTTGTATTTACCTGATTTAGTCAACTTATCATAAGCATAATGAGCCTTTTTAGCACATTGAGTAGCTACTTCCTTTAAACCTTCCTTTCCCATTGTAACCATATAAATTGTAGCTGCAAGGGAATTGAGTCCTTGGTTAGAACAAATATTGGATGTAGCCTTTTCCCGTCTTATATGCTGCTCTCTAGCAGAAAGTGTTAGTACAAAGGATCTCTTTCCATCTAAATCAGTTGTTTGACCGACTATTCTTCCTGGTAGTTTTCTCATATAATCCTTTTTAGTTGCTATAAATCCAAGATAAGGACCACCAAATGCTAATGGAATACCTAATGGTTGTCCGTCACCAACTACTACATCTACACCTAATTCAGCCGGTTTCTTTAATATAGCTAATGATATAGGATTTACTGAAGCAACAAAAGTTGTCTTCTTACCCTTGTGAGCTATTTCACCAATTGTTTTTAAATCTTCAATTACACCAAAAAAGTTTGGACTCTGTACTATTACAGCAGCAGTGTTATCACTTACCAACTTTTCCAACTCTTTTGTATCTGTAACTCCATCCTTTGTTTCAACTTCTATAACCTTTAAGTGCTGTGCATGAGCATAGGTTTTTAGTATTTCTCTTGCATCTGGCCTTACTGCAGTAGAAATGATAATCTCATCTTTTCTTGCATGTGCACATGCCATCAATGCAGCCTCTGTAATTGCTGTACCTCCATCATACAATGAAGCATTTGCAACATCCATTCCAGTAAGCTTACAAATTAAACTTTGGAATTCAAATATATATTGCAATGTTCCCTGGCTTATTTCTGGTTGATATGGTGTATATGATGTATAGAATTCACTACGTGATATAATTGCATTTATAACTGATGGAATATAGTGATCATATGCACCTGCGCCTAAAAAGTTCGTCAATTCATTTACTGAACAGTTTTTGTCTGCCAAAGCCTTTAAATATGATTCTACTTCTAATTCACTTTTTGATGTTGGAATATTAAGCGGTCTATTTAGATGTATATCAGATGGTATATCATCAAACAATTGGTCTATCTTTTCAAGACCAATTGTTTTTAACATCTCTTTTTCATCTAAAGGGGTATTTGGAATATATGGATACATTTTATACCTCCTCAGCTAAGAATTTTTCATATTCCTCACTTGTCATCAATTCTTCTAATTCAGATTTGTCACTTAGTTCAACCTTTGCAATCCAGCTTTCATATGGAGCAGTATTTAAAAGTGCTGGATCATCTTCAAGAGCTTCATTTATCTCTACTACTTTTCCACCAACTGGTAAGTAAACATCCGATGCAGCTTTAACTGATTCTACTGCAGAAAAAGTTTCATCCTTTGCAAATTCATCGTCAACTTCTGGAAGTTCTACATAAACAATATCGCCAAGGTGTTCTTGCGCATAATCAGTTAACCCTACAGATGCTACCTCTCCTTCAACTTTAACCCACTCATGATCTTTTGAGTAATATAATCCTTTTAATACTTTCATCTCTAAACCTCCTAAATTATTTTAATAATTATTTTTAATATATTATTTTTTCTTTAAGAACTTTTTACTAATTATTTTTGCTTTTACTGGCTTGTTTCTAATGATTACATCTATTTCTGTACCAAGTTCAGTAAATTCTGTCGAAATAAGTGCATTCCCAATATTTTTCTTTAGAGTTGGGCTCATATAACCAGTAGTAACATGGCCAATTTTTACGCCATCCTTAAAGATTTCATAGCCTTCTCTTGGAATTCCTCTGCCTATCATTTCAAATCCAGCTAACTTCCTCTTAAGTCCTTCAGACCATTGTTTATCTAATTCTTCCTTGCCTATAAAGTTCCCAGCTTTATCTAATTTAACAAAATATTTAAAGCCAGCTTCCAAAGGATTTATATCCTCGCTCATTTCGTGTCCATATAACGGTAAAGAAGCCTCAAATCTAAGAGTATCTCTACAACCCAAAGCTGCTGGTTTAATCCCAAATTCCTTTCCAGCTTCAAGAACAGAATTCCATACCTTAATTATACCTTTATTATCAGTATAAACCTCAAATCCATCTTCTCCTGTATATCCTGTTCTAGAAACCATACAGTTTACTCCATCTATTAGTACATCCCTTTGTAAGTGAAAGAACTTAATCTGAGACAAATCAGTACCAGTTAATTTCTGTAGTGTTTCTTCAGCTAAAGGTCCTTGTACTGCTACTTCGCCTACTGTATCTGAGATATTTTCAATTTCAACTTCATAATCACCTTTATGCTCTAATATCCAATTGTAATCCTTGTCAGTATTAGATGCGTTTACAACCAAGTAAAAATCTTCACTATTAAAACGATAAACTAACAGGTCATCTACTACCCCGCCATTTGGGTAGCACATAAATGTATAAATGACCTGATTATCTACTATAGTTGTTATATCATTGGTCATTAGTGAATCAACAAAGGCCAATGCACCCTTACCCTTTATGGTAATTTCGCCCATATGGGAAACATCGAAGATACCTACAGCATTTCTCACTGCCTCATGCTCTGGAATTAGTCCCTCATATTGAATTGGAAGAGCCCATCCTGCATATTCGACAACGTTACCACCAATTTTAACATGTTCATCATACAATGGTGTCTTTTTCGCTGCCATCTTATCAATCCTCCTTATTAAATATTAACTTAAGTCTATTATTCTAATGTTTATGTACCCTAATTAACTTTTGCTAAACTATGCGTTTTTTTAACATTAGTAACAATAATTTAATAGTATGCCTTTATTATACATAAGCTATAAAATTAATGCAATAACTTATCATTAATTAATAATTTCACTAATATAGTCAATAATTATCCACAATGTATTATTTAATAACATTTTTTATAAACCTCACAATTTAAAGCCTAAGGCCTATCTAATAACAAGACAGGCCTTTTATATCCACTTTATGCACATTATCCACAATCAATAGTGGATAATTTATATAATATCCTTTTTCTCCAGTTATTATGTCAAATAAAGTAGTTTCAATAATTTTTTATCCACATTGTTATTAATTATTAACAACAGTACTCCCATCTATATCACTATAATATTTCATAATTCCAGCATATATGGACCATGCTATTTTTTCCTGATATTCAGATGTATTCAACAGTCGTGCTTCATCTTCATTAGATAAAAATCCCGCCTCTATTAGAACTGATGGAATATTCATTTCAGTAATCAGATATACATCATCTCTCATACTAGGTACCCTTTTATTTTCATTATCTAATACGTTTTTCAATTCATCCTGTATTATATATGCTAATTTGCGGCTACCCTCCACATTATCACTATAAAATGTTTGAGCTCCATAATATCTGGATTTTGTAAAGCTATTTAAATGTATGGTTAGAAAAATATCGCAATCAGCGCTTTCTATAAGCGCCTTTCTATTTCTCAAGTCTTCAGTCTTCATTTGTCTCAATGATGTAGATTCTTCTGTATATAGTCCCTCATCAGTTTCTCTTGTCATTATTGCAATTCCACCGCTTTGCTCAATAAATCGTTTTAGCTTAAGAGCTATTTGAAGATTTATATCATCCTCTTTTATTCCATTTTTTGATACTGCCCCTGGATCAACTCCACCATGTCCAGGGTCAATTCCTATTATCTTATTAGTAATCGGCAAATAAATTTCTTCTGTCCTATGATATTCTCTATAAAATATAAATGCAAAGACTACAAAAAAAGCTGTAAGTAATAAAATGGTATATAATAGCTTTGTGCTAATATAGATAATTCTCATATATTCCACCTCTTCTTAAGTATATGAGATTAAGATGTTGATATTCCACTATACATACAACTCTTTTTATTATAAAATGGGTAATATATTATAAACAATATTAGGAGGTTAAAAGATGAGTATTCCATGGACAGAATGGTTGGGATATATGGCATCGTTATTAGTCCTAGCTTCTCTTTTAATGAATTCAATTATTAAATTAAGATGGATAAATCTTATAGGATGTATAATGTTCACCATATATGGATTCTCAATAGGTGCGCTACCAGTAGCCTTATCAAATTTTGCTATGGCTTTTATAAACATTTATTACCTTATAAAAATCTATAAATCATATCAAACTAAGGACTATTATAATTTATTAGAAATGGATGATGAATCTGAATATCTTGACTATTTTCTAGATTACCACAGAGATGGAATAAAAAATTCTATGACTAATTATGACTTTAAAAAGAAAGAAAATGAAGTAGGTTTTTTTATCCTAAGAAACTTAGTTCCTGCAGGAATCTTTTTAGGTACTAAATATGATGAAAATACTCTTTTGATAGATTTAGACTTCGTTATACCTGAGTATAGAGATTTTAAGATTGGTCAGTATATTTATACTGAGCAAAGAGATTTTTTCAAAAAAAGAGGTTTTAAAACTATTATAAGTTATCCCAATAGTGAAAGTTTCAATAATTATCTTATGAAAATGGGTTTCAAGAAAAAATTAGATGATAATAAAACCTTTTATGTCTTAGAGTTATAAAATAATAAGCGCCAGATTGGTTTCCCAGTCTGACGCCTCTTTCTTTCACGAACAAATATTGTAATTTTGAACATCTTTGTATATATCGATAAAGA
>DAIUFH010000106.1:0-5955 GCA_036844705.1 Tissierella sp. | reverse complement strand
ATAAATAAGAAAATTATGTTGAAGATATTAAATTTTTGTTGGAATTAGTCGATATATTATTTATGTGATGTAGTCCCTGGACAGTGCAAATATATAAATGCTGTGAGGTGAATTTAATGGAACGGTTTATTTTGTTTTCATGTAATACACAAAGGTTTGCCATGGACATTACCAAAGTTGAAAGGATAATAGAATATATTGAACCTAATCCAATTCCGGAGTCATCCGATTATTTCCTTGGTGTGATACAATATAATGACAAAATCTTACCTATTATAAATTTAGGCAAGAGGTTGTATAACGTAGACAACTCATATGGTGTTGATGACAAAGTAATTGTCGTAATGTGGAAGAATAATTTGTTAGGATTAGTAGTGGACGAGATATTTGGAATACAGGGATTTGATGGTAACCAAATTGAGGATACATCAATGGATTTAAATATTTCTACGAGGTATGTAAAGGGATTTATAAAGAATGAAGAAGAAATAATAATTGTTCTTGATACTGATATGATGTTTAATCAGGAGCAAGAGAATGAATTGTTTTCATCCACAGAAATAAAAGCTAACGCAATTGATTAGGAATTGGTGATAGATGATGGGAAATGAGATCAAAGTAGGCATTTCGGACTATAGAATATCAGAATCTCCAGACAAGCTAATAACACTAGGGCTGGGTTCATGCGTTGGAATAGCCATTTATGATAAGGAAAGAAAAATAGGGGGACTCAGCCATATAATGCTTCCTGATAGTACATTTTTTAACGGAGAGAAAAAGCCTGAAAAGTTTGCAGATCTAGCAATTCCTAAGATGATAGATGAAATAACTAAAGGTAGGAACAATAAAAATCTCGTTGCCAAAATTGCTGGAGGGGCGAGTATGTTCAATTTTCCGGGTAAAAAGGACAGTGATAGTATAGGTTCACGAAATGTACAGGCTGTCTTAGCTAAGCTAAATGAATTAAATATACCTATTTTATCAAGGCATACAGGTGGAAATATTGGGAGAACAATGGTTGTTGATCTAGGTGACTTTACAGTAAGTATAAGGACAGTCAATAGGGAAGTCATCAGCATTTAGATAAGGAGGTTGATCATGACCATAAAACTGTTGGTAGTTGATGATTCTGCTTTTATGAGAAAGATCATATCAGATACGATAAAAGAGGTTGATGGTGTGGAGGTTGTCGGTATTGCACGTAATGGGTCTGATGCTCTTGAAGTGATACCAAAATTGCAGCCGGATATTATAACCTTGGATATAGAGATGCCAAAATTAAATGGCATTGAAACTTTAAAAAGGATTAAAGAAGATTTTAGGATTCCAGTTATAATGTTAAGCTCTAACAATAAATCATATGTGACTATTGAGGCTCTTGAATTGGGTGCCTTGGATTTTATTGAAAAGCCAGTAGATTTGACTGCTAATCTTTTTGAATTTAGAAATGAGCTAGAATTAAAGATTAAATCCGTTTATAATGCAAAAGCATACGCAGATAAAATTTTAAATGATGACTTGTGTTGCTCTAAGTCCAAGTGCAATGATGTTAAAGCAGTGGTTATAGGAGCTTCCACAGGTGGTCCAAGAGCATTGGTTTATATAGTTAGCAGATTGCCTGAGAAAATAAAGCTTCCTATATTTATTACACAGCATATGCCTAAAGGATTTACATCTTCCCTGGCGGAAAGAATGGACAATGAATCCAAAATTAGTGTTGTAGAAGCCTCTGATGGTATGGTTATAAATAAAAATACTGTATATTTGGCTCCGGGAGATCTCCATATGTATCTAGAAGGAGATAAGATAAGATTAAATAGCAATGCAAAGCTTCATGGAGTTAGACCTGCTGTAGATTATCTATTCAAAACTGCAGCAGAAAAGTATCAGAGAAATCTTTTGGGAATTATCCTAACTGGAATGGGAAAGGATGGTTCAGATGGTATGGTTGCCATAAAAGATCATGGAGGCTACAATATAGCCCAAAGTCAGGAGTCCTGTGTGGTATATGGGATGCCAGGAAGTGCGGTATCTAAAGGAGTTGTTGATGAAATATTGGATCTTGAAAGTATATCCACAAGATTAAATCAACTTGTTAGGGTGAGTATATGAGTTTAAACTTTGAATTCTTTTATGATTGGGTCCAAGAAAATTTAAATATAAATCTATGTGCATATAAGGAAGTACAGCTTCAAAGAAGAATTTCCACAGTCATGAGAGGTGCAGGAGCTTCATCCTTGGAAGAATATGCTGTTCTAATAGATAAGGATGAGGACGTTAGACGCAAGTTTTTAGATTATATAACAATCAATGTAACAGAGTTTTTTAGGAACAAGGATATATTTCAGGATTTTGAGAAAGTAATAAATGAAATTTTAGTACCTAGGTTCAAGACCTTAAATATTTGGAGCGCTGCCTGCTCTATAGGTGCCGAGCCTTATTCTATAGGAATAATACTGGATAAGAACAATGTAGAGATAAAAAACAAGATATTAGCAACTGATATTGATGAACCAATCCTTGATAAGGCCAGGCGTGGAATTTATAAGGAAAATGAAATAAAAAACATTGGAAATGAAGACCTGGCAAAGTATTTTGTCAAGGAAAACAATACTTACATGGTTAAGGACAATATAAAAGATATGGTAAGATTTAAACGGCATGACTTACTTCTAGACAAGTATGATAGAGGGTTTCATGCTGTAGTTTGTAGAAATGTAACTATATACTTTAAAAATGATGCAAAAGATGATATATATAGGAAGATAAATGAATCCTTAGTTTCAGGTGGTGTGTTCTTTATGGGTGCAACAGAAAGTATATTTAATCCAAAGGAATTTGGTTTTAAGAAATTATCAACTTTTATATACGAAAAGATCTAAACCCGAGATTCTTCACATTCGTTCAGAATGACAAGGAGTGGAGATTCTTCACGTTTGTTCAGAATGACAGCTTTGTCATCCTGAGCCGAGCAGTATAATCACGACCTACTTTGTCATCATGAGCTGGGCAGTATAATCACGACCTACTTTGTCATCATGAGCTGGGCAGGATAATCATGACCCACTTTGTCATCCTGAGCCGTACAGTATAATAACTGCCATCGAAGGATCTAGGGTTTAGACGGGAAATTAAGGGTTTAAAAAAGGAGTGAAATAAATGGACGATAACAGCCAATATCGAGATTTGTTCTTTGAAGAAACTGATGAATATCTTCAAACCTTAAACGAATGTCTACTTCAACTTGAAAAAGAGCCCAATGATACTAACGTATTGAATGAGATTTTTAGGGCGGCACATACTTTAAAGGGTATGGCAGCTACAATGGGGTATTCAACTATGACGAAATTGACTCATAGTATGGAAAATGTATTTGAGCTGTTTAGAAAAGGAATCAGTAGCATAAACTCAGATGTCATAAGCTTGATATTTAAGTGCCTGGACAAACTTTCCGAAATAGTGGAAGACTTAAGAGATGAAAACTACAAGGAATATGATATTAGCGATCTTTTAAGTGAATTACAAAATGTATCAAAAGGACAGGCAAGTGCAACTCCTCAAGTAAAAAATGCAAAATCAGAAGTAGTTAGAAATAAATTAAGTGACACTGACAATATGATTATAAAAAGTGCACAAGACAAGGGATTTAATGTCTACGATATTATAGTTGTTATAGAGTCAGGATGTATATTGAAAGGTGCCAGGTCTTATCTAGTTGTGAACAAGCTGGAACAAGAGGGAGAAATAACTTATACTGAGCCAAATACTGAAAAACTGGAAGAAGGGGACTTTGGGGATTCATTCAGACTTATTTATATTTCTAAATTGAGTAAGGACAAGGTTGAAGAAATCATTAATAATATTGCAGAGATTGAAAGGGTAGATGTACAGCTTATAGATGATAAAATCTCCATAGCAACTGAACAACCTCATTCTGAAGCAATTAAAGAATCTCATGTTGATAATGGAGAAGCAACAAAAAAGCAGCAGCATCATACAAATCAAACCATCAGGGTAGATTTGAGCAAGTTAGATAATTTTATGAATCTGGTATCAGAACTTGTAATTTACAGAACTAGGCTTGAAGACTTAAGCGATAGTCAAAGCTCAGAGATAAAAGAACCATTGGAACATGTGGCTAGAATCACATCAGATTTGCAGGATTTGGTACTAAAAATTAGAATGGAACCTGTTAATATAGTATTCAATAGATTTCCAAGAATGATTCGGGATTTGTCCAAAGAGCTAAATAAAAAAATGGAATTGGAGATATATGGAGAAGATACTGAACTTGATAGAACTGTTGTATCAGAATTAGGAGAACCTTTAATTCACTTAATAAGAAATGCTGCTGACCATGGAATAGAGTCGGTTGAAGAAAGACATACCTTAGGAAAGCCTGAGGAAGGTTTAATCAAGTTATCTGCACATCAGGAAGGCAATAGAGTTGTAATTACTGTAAGTGATGATGGTAAAGGAATAGATCCTAAGGCTATACGAGACAGTGCAGAACGTAAAGGCATAGATACTAAGGGATTAGGAGAAAAAGATCTTATCCAGCTGATATTCAACCAAGGTTTTTCTACTGCAAAAAAAGTTACAAACGTATCAGGCAGAGGAGTTGGCATGGATGTCGTAAAGCAAAAGATTTCCAGTCTTGGAGGTAGTATTGAGGTAATCAGCGAGATAAACAAGGGGACATCTTTTGTAATCAAGCTGCCATTGACTTTATCCATTATTCAGGCTTTATTGGTCAATATAGGAAAAGAAATTTTTGCTATTCCGTTGGGAATTATTGAAAAAGTAGTGAAGATAGGAAAAGAAGAAATCCTTAAGACTCACAAGAGTGAGGTCTATATATATAGAGGAAGAGCTATCCCAGTTATTAGACTCAATGAAAAATTGTCAATAGAATCCACAGATGAGAACAATCATATTATAATTACATTGTTGGGCAACCAATACTATGGTCTTATTGTTGATGGACTTTTAGGCCAGCAGGAGATTGTAATTAAGAAATTAACAGGAATTTTAAAGACAAGAAAGGAATATTTAGGTGCAACTATATTAGGTAATGGGGATATTATATTGATACTTGATGTTGGAAATTTGTGCAGCGAAAGTGTGGGTGAAAAAGTTGGATAGGGTTTGCTTTACGGAACTTCAACTGGATGTGATTAAAGAGCTTGCCAATATTGGGGGAGGAAATGCAGCGTCCAGTATTTCGCAGATTATAGATAAACCTGTTTCAATGACTGTACCAGTAATTAAAATATTAAATTATAATGAGGTTTTTAAAAAGATAATGCCTGAAGATGATATGGTCAATGCGGTCATTATGGAAATGACGGGTTCAGCAGAAGGGATGTTTATGTTTGTTACTGATGATGGAGCTTCTGATGCACTGGTAAAAATGATGATACCTTTGGGAATAGAAGCCAATGAGGAATTGACTGAATCTGCTATAAAGGAATTAGTAAATATACTCGTAACCTCATATTTAAATGCAATTGCACAAATGGTAGATGTCGAGCTGATAGCATCTGTTCCACTGCTTATTAGGGACATGTTTGGAGCGATACTTAGTAGCTTGTATATAGAATCAGAGCAATATGATGAAAATGTAATGATTATACGAAATGAATTCTTTTATCAGGGAGATAAGATTGAATCCTCCCTATATTTTGTTCCAAAACCAGGAGTGCTAAGTAGTTTGTTTAAAATTTTAGGAGTAGGAGAGGATAAATAAATGTCAAAAAGGGTTTTAATTGTTGACGATGCAATATTTATGAGAATGAAGCTCAAGGATATACTAGAGAGCAATGGCTATGAGGTTGTTGCGGAAGCGCAAAATGGAGCTGAAGCCATAGAAAAGTTTAAATCTGAAAGACCGGATTTAATTACAATGGATATCACCATGCCTGAGATGGATGGTATAGAAGCATTAAGGGGTAT
>DAIUFH010000105.1:0-6020 GCA_036844705.1 Tissierella sp. | reverse complement strand
TATTATAACATATCGTTTCCACTTATTTTCTATTGAATTATAGGTATAGTGATTATATACTATGCTTAACTATTTAATTTAGATTGAGGAATTATTATGAAAGATAAACTTTACGAATTTATAGAGGATTTAGCTACAATAGAACCATTACCAAATGTGCATAATCAGTACGATTATTCTAATGAAGAAAATGCAATAAGAAGGGAAAATCTGCTTATTTACTTGAAGCAGATGCAAAATCTAAGACCCCGAATAATGTTAGTTGCGGAAGCCCCTGGATATAGAGGCTCTAGACTTACGGGAGTACCATTTACAAGTGAGCATCTTCTCATGAACAATATGAATGGAACTCATATCTTTGGTAAAGAAGCGGGCTATAGACTTGCAACAGAAAATGACAAACTATTAAATGAAGCAACTGCAACAATTATAATGGAGACTCTAGTAAATCATAACATATTGGCTCTTGCATGGAATGCCTTTCCCTTTCATCCCCACAAACCAGGAATTGATAACTCCAACAGAGCACCCCTAAAAAATGAACTAATAATAGGTGAACAGTTTTTATTGAAATTAATTAATCTCTTTGAAATTGAGCAAGTAGTAGCTATAGGTCGAAAAGCTGAACAATCTCTAAAGAAATTAAATATTCCATCTCACATAGTAAGACATCCTGCCCAAGGTGGTAAGAATGAATTTGTACAAGGGATTATAAAATTGAAAGAAACCTACTGAATACTAAAGACTGCTGATAATTTTATTTTAATCAGCAGTCTTAAATTTCCTTCTTTTATAAAGAACATAGATAACCCTAGATTTAATGGAGTATTTATAAAAGCAATATTAATCCCCTAGATTTTATTTTTGCAGAAATAAATTGTTACCACTAAGTGTGATATTTTTTTCATCATAATTAAATCATATGTACTATTTCTAGATAAAAATTAAAAATCCTTCATTTTATATAAACTTGCCAATACAATTAACAGGAATATTCACTATATTTTTTAAATTCTCATATTCATCTTTATCTATTGCAATTATTATACAGGTTGCAGGTCCTGCACTTTTATGTAAATCAATACACGGATTGTTAACTAATTCATACCTTAAATCATTAGTATCTGCCATTACCTCCACTTCATAGGCGATTCCCTTTGAACCTACAGGTAATGCATCCTTTATTCTAGGGTTTTTAATTAGCTCCAATAGCAACTTTAAAGATGCAACATCATTCATATCTTGAGCTAATTCATTACCTACCTTAGGTATACCTAAAACTACTATCAAATCTTCTTTGCTTGCTTTTTTAATTCTCCATTTTGTTTTATCCATCAATCCAATAATTGTTATTCCCATTGAGGTCTGACATATAGGAATATTTTCCTCTGTACTTCCTGTAATCATTATGTTCTCTTTCATATTCAGTGGCTCAATTGCTCGGTTTATACCATTAATTATCCTTTGACCTGTATCGTCCATTTCAACGCCCAATGTATTGATAATACTTATAGGTGTAGCTCCCACTGCAATTAGCTCCATCATAGCTACATGAGTTGTGAAATATCCTATTATCTCGGGATCTACCTTGACTACATCCCCTTCTTTATTTCCAATACCTCCAGATGAGTCACAGGAAATTACCATTCTTAACTCAGGCATGATGTCCACTATGGTTAAATCTCTAAATTTAAACATCTATATCACCTATATTCTTTTATTTCTAATAATCATATAAACTATAAAGGCTAAAACAATATTTATAGCAGATGCTATGGTTAATGGAACTACTAGTGCAGTAAACATAGCAGCACCACTAAACGGTAAACCCAGTGCTTTTGCAGTAATTGCGGCAATAACTGTACAAACCGGTCCATTTAAAATTGTGGCTACAACACATGCTATTACTCCATTGATTTTATTTCCTATAAATCCAAATATATATGCTACTATTCCCATGACGACCATAAGCATTAAGTGCATTGGCAATGACATAGGAAATCCACTTGTAATTGCAGTCAAAAAATGACCTAATCCTGCAACTATTGCTCCAGCTATAGGGCTTATATATAATGCTGCGAAATAACCAGGCATAGAATCAAATGCGATTGTTCCCTGTATTTTTATCATTGCTCCTATAGCCGACAACGCAATAAGCACCCCACATCTTGTAATTAATTTAATACTGTTTTTACTACTTCTACTAATATTATTCATGTCTTTTCCCTTCCCTCAAATATTTATGTATAACTCCACAATAAAAAAACACCTATCTTTCTAAAGATAAGTGCCAGCACTTCCTTATCTTTCGTAAGGAAATAAAAATTTTGTATCTGACTTAAGCTTATTGCACAATACAACCTTACACAATATTAAAGTGACATGATTGCTTGTGTTCAACTATTACAGTTGCGAGACAGTGTGGGAATTTCACCCAACTTCCAAAAATTATTAAATTGACAATGTTTATTATATAACAACCATATTTTTTACGCAAGTTTTCCTACATTAGAAAAAAGAACCCATAGAAAGGTTCTTTAGATTTATAATCATGTTAATATCTATTTTTCAATAATAAGTGGTCTCATCATATCATTGTCTTCATGTTCAAGCACATGACAATGCCAAACATAATCACCACAATGATCCTTGAAGTGCATTACTATAGTTGTAACCTGCCCCGGATCAGCTCTTACAACATCCTTTGGCCCATTTTCAAAATCCAATGGAGGAGTTAAACTATCTATATCAAATATATAGTCTCCGTTTTCATCAAAATCCTTGTCAGTATAAGTCTTTCTTCCCAATATCTCAAAATGTACTAAGTGTAAATGGATAGGATGCGGAAAATTAAAGGTATTCACTATATGCCATATTTCAATAGTATCAAGCTTTGGTCTTTCTGTAGCCGGATCACTCCACATTCTATTGTTTAATAAATGCATAACTCTACCATAGTGATCTACTGTTTCACCTAGATACATAGTTCTTTCTTTAGCTGCTAATTTGGGGTTAATTTTATGAGTTGGTCTTAAATTATGAGGGATAGAACTTTTATCAGAAGATTTCACTCTTTTGCCCACCTTAAACATTAAAACTTGATCCATGCCAGGGCTAGGAATACCAGGTCCATCATTTAATAATATTATTTCTTCTCCCTTGTACTCTGAGAAATCAATTATTAGGTCTATTCTTTCTGCAGGTTCAAGCATAAAGGATTGTAATTTCACAGAATGCTCCATTAATCCTAAATCTGTACCTATTTGATGGAATTCTCCACCATTGTTTAATCTTAACTCATAGGATCTGTTATTTGAACCATTTAAGATTCTAAATCTATATTTACGAGGCTCAACTTCTATATAAGGCCATATCTTTCCATTTACAACTAATGTATTTCCAAAGAAGAATGAAGGTGTACATGGAGCAGGAAAATCAACTGGAGGTGTTGAATTATCCGGATAAAATAATGACCCATCCTTATTGAATGTTTTGTCCTGTATCAAAATTGGTATTTCATACTCACCCTTTGGTAGATTAAGTTTCTCATCAAGAAAATCTCTTATAAGATAAAAACCTGCTAACCCAGCATATACGTTCAATCTGGTAATTCCTATTGCATGATCATGATACCAAAGCGTTGCTCCAGCTTGATGGTTTGTATATTCATATATTTCTCTGGTATATTTTTCTCCACGATATTTATTATCCTTTGTATACCAAGCTTCAGGATATCCATCACTATCGGATTCTACTTTAGCTCCATGTAAGTGTACTACAGTTCTTACTTCTTGAGTATCTATAGTTCCATGAAGAGTACAATCTACAGGAAGAATATGCTTACTAGGCAATTTATTTTCCCATTTTACTTTAATATGAACATCCTTTTGTACCTCAATAGTAGGTCCTGGATAAGTTCCATTATATCCAAATATATTTGTTAGCGGAAAGTATTTATGAAACCTATGTTGTGCCATCTTCATTTTTATATGATAAAATAGTTCTTCATCATTATTACAATGGTACTGATTGATAGGTTTTGCAAGCTTTGGTATCGGCATGGGATCCACAAATTTAGGGATAGTAGTTGGATCTGATGGATCTACCTTTATCTGTGGCGATTCAGGTCCTTCTGGTATAACTACTGAGCAATAACTAAACATTTTTACACTCCTCCATAATAAATATCCTATATAATTATTTATATAGATATAATATGAAGTTAGTTGATTAATGTGTTTGCTCTCGAATTCTTAACTTTCACTACGCTTCCACCCTAGTACTTTCATATACCTTTCTGTTTTCATTCGAAGGCAAAACAATAAATATAAATATACCTAGGAATCCTATAAGAGACATAATTACACATACAAGTCTATAGCTAAACTTATCACCCAACAAGCCAGAAAATATTTGCATTATAATCATAGCAAATGAAAGTATAACATTAAATACTGCATTAACCTTCGCTCTCATATTGGCTGGCAGATAAGAATTAACACTTGATTCTCTAATAGTAGCTGAAGAAATTCCCAGAAAACCAACACAAAACCGATTTATCAGCATCAATGGATACGGCATAAATAACAGAATCATATCCATAAAATTATAGACAGTATATACGAACTTAGTAATATTATATTTCTTTTCACGAGGTATAGTAATTCTATATTGTACTACTCCACCTATAGTTCTTCCAATGGTCTCCGCACTCCTTAAGAACCCTAACATTGTTGTTGATAAAAAAGCAGCCGTTTGGAAATAGGCCTGAACCATCATTTGAGAACCAAACCCTGTACCATTTGTAATACCCATATATGTATAAATGTTTCTAATACCATTTTCTTGTTTAAGATATGTAAAACCAGCCTTTATATCTGATTTGTACTCATTGAAATCAAAGCTTACTTTTCTTTCAGTATCCTCTGTAGTATCATTATCTATAAATATTAAAGACACAATACATAAAATCATCAATGCTACTACAATAAAGAATATTGTACTAATGTGTAAATGTTCATATAGATAAGTAGCTACTGGTGCCATTACTATCATTACTGTTGGATATATGGTTGAAGCTACTGCATACCCTTTATGCTCAAAACCTATAGGAATAAGGTCAGGATACCAGGCTTGATAAGCAAGACGAAATATAACGCTAATGGTTCCTACTACTAAGCTAAATATTAAATATGCATTGTATACAAAGGATATTCTGCGAATTATAAACGCAAATAGAAGATAAGTAAAAGTCATTAAAGTAAACAAGTAAATTACCAGCTTCTTCTTTGAGTATCTATCTATAAAAGGAGCTATAAAAATGGGAATAATCACATCTGGCAGCATGCCAGATATTATTAATATAGCAGATAAAAATGTAGATTTGGTTTCATCAAAAACAAGTAAACTTAAAGGTAAATTGATTGCTTCGCCAGCAATGGCAAATATTATGGTGCTTAAGGTAATTAGTTTGAAGTTCTTAGTCCAAACCGTGTTATTTTCCATATATTGACTCCTTACAATAGATAATCATCTCTTCATTATTCTTCTTCTAAATACATTTCTACACTATAGTCAGACCTAACAATTTTAATGCTATGATCTTTATACTTCATGGTAAAATTCACCATAGACGATTGTAAATCTATATTATTTAATATGTGAACAGTACAATAATTATCATCATTATTAGTCGTAAATCTTATTATAATATTTCTAACCTCCCTAAACTGAAATCTATCATTAATATATTCAGGCATATTATCAACATGAAGATTTAACACTCTCAAATCTAAAGGAATCAATAAATCTATATCATTATTTACCTTTCTAATTTCTCTTATTTCGAAATCGCTATGTATAACAAAGTTTCCATTATTATATTTATTCATTTCAATCCCTCATTTGAATCATTATATTAATCAGATTATATCATTAAATATAAAAGTCATGAAAGATTTTTCTCTTAATATCAATAATTGAAGTACTTTCCAATTCAAAATATACACTTAATATTAGTG
>DAIUFH010000104.1:0-6054 GCA_036844705.1 Tissierella sp. | reverse complement strand
AGAAACTTTTAAGAAACCTTGGATTAGATATGGAATACTAGTACTATTTTTAGGAACTATGATTATGGTATTTAAAACTGGCAAAAAGCTTCCTGTTTTACCTGGATTATTTGGTTTAGGAATAATAATTACAATATTCTATAAACCAGAGTTTTGGCATAAATATCTTTGTCCCTATGGGACTCTACTATCTATCTTCTCTAAATTTAATAAAAGGTCCTATATGGTTGTTAATGAAGACTGTATCAAATGTGGGAAGTGTGTAAGGGTTTGTCCGTCTGATGCAATATTATGGGAAGATAAGAAAGAATATCCTATTATAATGAACAATGAATGCTTATTGTGTGGTAAATGCAAAGAAGTTTGTCCGACTGATACAATAAAATAATGATCAAATTAATATCAATATAACAGGAGAATCAATACCAGTAGGTAAAGAAGAAGGATCAAATGTATTTGCAGGAACAATCTTAGACAATGGAACAATACAAATTCTAGCAGACAGAGTAGGGGAAGATACAACATTTGGTAAAATTATAGAACTAGTAGAAGAAGCCCAAGATTCAAAATCAGAAGCAGAAAGATTTATAGATAGATTCTCAAAATGGTACACACCAGCAGTTTTAGTATTGGCATTTATAGTATGGATATTCTCTAAAGACGTAGAACTAGCAATCACAATACTAGTACTAGGTTGTCCAGGAGCATTAGTAATAGGTGTACCAGTATCAAATGTAGCAGGAAAGGGAAAAGGATGGAAGAACAAGCCTTGGATTAAATATAGCTAGTGAATATATAGGAGTTAGTGAAGAGGAAGATATATCAGATAGTAGAAGATATTATGCTTTAACTCCTATAGATGAGAAATTAGAAAAAGTATATTTTCTAATGAGGTATTCAGCATAACATAACAATAAAGAAGGGAGGACTCTTATAGGTGAGAATTTACATCTAGAAATCAGTGGATTAAATCTAGGATTATTTGGAAAAGAGGTAAAAGGTAATTGGACATTAGATATACCGCTAGAATATAAAGATCTAGGTAAAATATATGAAATAAATGAAGAATTTGAATATGAAGGTGGAACAGCTAAATTAGAAAAAATATACTATTCACCATTGGATATAAGAATATGTTTTACTTCTGAAGATGGAGTTTTAAAAGATATGTCACAAAAGGATTTCAATGAAGAACATTATGTAGATATAAAATTAAAAGATGGAAATTATATACCTAGAACAGGTGGTGGTACCGTAGGAAATAATATGGGTACTTATTATGATGAGTATATATATACAATTGAATATGGCGAAATAAGATTAGAAGATATAGGATATATTGTAGTAGGAGATTTGGAAATACCTATTGATTTAAAATAGATAGGATTATTAAATGTGCTTATTTGAATCGTGCAATACGGGGCAACTCTCGAAATCAAAATAATATTTATAGATATATATCAGAAGAACTATTTGCTACTCGGCAATGACGAAAAAACCAACGCATACATACGATCCTAAAGACATGAAATCCATGTGGTCCCATAGAAGTGCTGCTGTTTTAAAGACTGACAAAACTCCCGTGAAAAATAAATGAGGAAGAATTGTTGTTAAATATTAAGATGAGTTAACTTATAAAACAAACAGTAATCCACGTGTAGTACTATTTGTTTTATAAGTGGCATTAAACATATACTTTATTAATAATGTCCATGTTCCATTTCTTCCTCTTTTTTTGTTCTATGAATCGTGCCATGAGGATGATTAGGAGGTGCATAAATGGAATATAATTTTAATGGTGTACAACCTGTATTTATTGTATTATGCCATGTTTTAGCTGGTATAAATATTACATAGCCAGGATGAACATTCTTTTGAAACCATAAATTGTCCTTACTATTCCCCATTAAAACAAGTCCTGTTCCTTCTTCTATACGGAGAAATTGATCCACATTTGGATGTACTTCAAGGCCTATATCTTCTCCAGCATGAATATTCATCAAAGTAAGTTGCAAATGGTCGCCGGTCCATAAGGCCAACCTGAAATTGTAATTCTGATTAGCAGCCTCATGAATATTAACTACATATGGCATTGGACCATAGTCTTTTAAACTAATACACTGTTCAGACTTGTTAGGGGTATCACAATAATCCTGGTATGGAGAATTCTTTCCATAATACATATTATATTGCTCATAAAATTTATCATTATTGTCCATATAGGTTCCATCCTCTACTTAAATTTATAAAACTAATACAATATAATATATGTTTTATATTTTCAAAGTGTGTTAAAAGTTTTAACAGCATCTGTTTTTAGCTAAAAATTAATTCTATAATATTATAAGTATCTCTGTCCCTATGGGACTCTACTATCTATCTTCTCTAAATTTAATATATTTAACATCAAAGTCTTGAATCTTTTAATAGGGTATTAGGACTTTTTCTTTTAGAGTTAAAATATCCTCCCAATATTGACCTAAGTCAAATACTTTTCAAGAAAGTCATGCTAAAATGTAATCATAAGGTCAAGATAAAAGAAATTCAAGAAAACTTTCAAAAAGAATCTAAAATATTGACCTAAGTCAAGGTTTAATTATTCGGGAAGAGCTATTATATAGTTACAGTAAAGATTCAAAAGAAATTATATTAAAATTAAAGGAGAGATTTTATAATGAAAAAATTTAATGAGGCATTAGAACAAAATTTAGGAAGATTAGAACAATATGTACCAGTAGTAGCAAGGGTTCATGGTGGAAGTCATCCAGAATTCCATGATGTTAAAAAGGTATTCGATGAAGTAAGTGTAAAAATTAAAAATGCAGGATCAGAAAAACCAAATTTAGATAATGAATTTAAAGAATTACGTAAAATCACAGATAACTATACTGTCCCAAGTGATGTATGTGAGAGTTATGAAGCAGTATACAATATGTTAGAAGCAGTAGACAAAGCATACCAAGAGTAAAGATAAAAAAAGATATAGTTCAGGAGGGGTAATATGCAAAGGCATATTTTAAAAAGTAAAAATAAGATTACATTAATAAGTGGTATTTTAATAGCCATTGCCTTTATAAGCAAATGGACAACAGGGAATATGGATATATTTGTTTGGTCATTGGTGATAGCTTCTATCTTAGGTGCAGCACCAATCGCTATTCAAGCATATCAAGCATTACGAGTAAAAGTAGTAAGTATAGATGTGCTAGTAACAATAGCAGTAGTAGGTGCATTTTTAATTCAAAACTTTGAAGAATCAGCAATAGTTACATTCCTATTCTTATTTGGAGCATATTTAGAGCAAAGAACATTAAATCAAACACGTTCAGCAATAAAAGAATTAACGGAAATGGCACCGGAAAGTGCATTAAAGCAAATGGAAGATGGAGAATTTGAAGAGGTAGAAGTAGACGAGGTAGATGTAGGGGATATACTTCTTGTAAAAACAGGGGCAAAAGTCCCAGTGGATGGAACAGTACTAACAGGGGAAGGCAGTATTAATGAAGCAAGTATAACAGGAGAATCAATACCAGTAGGTAAAGAAGAAGGATCAAATGTATTTGCAGGAACAATCTTAGATAATGGAACAATACAAATAGTAGCAGACAGAGTAGGTGAAGATACAACATTTGGTAAAATTATAGAACTAGTAGAAGAAGCCCAGGATTCCAAATCAGAAGCAGAAAGATTTATAGATAGATTCTCAAAGTGGTATACACCAGCAGTTCTAGTTTTAGCATTTATAGTATGGTTATTCTCAAAAGATGTAGAGCTAGCAATCACAATCTTAGTACTTGGTTGTCCAGGTGCTTTAGTAATAGGTGTACCAGTATCAAATGTAGCAGGAATAGGAAATGGAGCAAAAAATGGGGTGCTTCTAAAGGGTAGTGAAGTAATCCAAGACTTTTCTAGATTAGACACCATGGTATTTGATAAAACAGGTACCTTAACAGTAGGAAACCCATCAGTTGCAGAAAAAATCTACTATGGAGAAAATATAGAAGAAACACTAGTATACCTAGCAAGTATAGAAAGGGAATCAGACCATCCATTAGCAAAAGCAGTCCTAGAAGAAATTAATGAAACTGAGTTTTCACCAGTAACAGAAACAGAAGTAGTAAAGGGTGGAGGAATAGTAGCAGTGGTAAATAACCACAGAGTAGCAGTAGGAAATGTAGCTTTAATGGAAAAAGAAAATGTAGAATTAAGTGAAGAAGCAAGAGAAGATATAGAAGCTTTTGAAAGGGCAGGAAATTCATTAGTAATAACATCGGTAGATGGAGAGCTAAAGGTATTAATGGGAGTAAGAGACCAGATACGTCCAAGAGTAAAAGAAGATTTACAAAGACTAAAGAAATTAGGAGTAAAAAACCTAGTAATGCTTTCAGGAGACAACCAAGGAACAGTAGATGTAGTAAGTAAAGAACTTGGTTTGACTGAGGCCCATGGAAATATGTTACCTGAGCATAAATCTGAATATGTAAAAATGTTAATAGAAGAAAAAGGTCAAATAGTAGCATTCGTAGGAGACGGAGTAAATGACAGTCCATCCTTAGCCTTAGCAAATATAGGAATCGCAATGGGAAGTGGAACAGACGTAGCCATAGAAACATCAGATGTAGTATTGATGAATTCAGATTTTAGCCGTTTACCACACGCATTAGGACTAGTAAAAGCAACAGCAAGAAACATGATACAAAATATTCTTATAGCAGTAGGAGTAGTATTAGTACTATTAGCAAGTGTATTATTTAGTGAATGGATGAATATGTCCATAGGAATGTTAGTACATGAAGCAAGTATATTAGTAGTTATCTTAAACGGTATGAGGTTATTAAAGTATAAATTAAGATAAAAGATAAAATTTTGATTTAGGTCAAAGTTTTAATTAAAAAATATGTTAATATGATATTAGAAGGTAGCTAATAAATGTAAGAATGAGAGGAGATTAGATTATGAAATCAGCAACGATTCAATTAGAAACTTTAACATGTCCATCATGTATGCAAAAGATCGAAGGTGCATTAAAATCATTAGAAGGTGTAGATAAAGATACAGCACAAGTATCATTTAACTCAAGTAAAGTAAAACTAGACTTTAACGAAGATAAGGTATCAATCGAAGAAATAGAAAGTGCAATCAGTAAATTAGGTTACGATGTTTTAAAATCCAGAGTGAAATAAATAACCCAAACCCTCTAAATTACCACACAGCCTAAAAAGGATCTGTTGAATTTAGAGGGGTTTTTTACATATATACCATGCCGCCCTGGTATCTACATCAATTACTTCAACATCAAGAAATACTGAATCCAGTTCATCTTTAGCCACTTTAATAAAATTAAAGTAATCGCCACGCTCTAGCCATTCAATAATAGTTGTAAGAAGCCCCCTTTTTCCATAGTAAGCCACTTGGAAATTGAAAAAGACTCCATATATATTTGATATACTATTAAATAATTTGATACCTGAAGACACTTCATCACCTCATTAATCATTCAGAATTACTATTACCCTATTTATTTAAATTTAATTCAACTTTTATCTGCATAAATTGTTTTATCTGCTGTTACACGGCAAACACTGATTTATAGTAGACGGTAACAGCAGAAAACATAGGCGGATGTTTTGTAGATTTAATGACTAATAAAATTGAAGCCTATCGAGAACAAAGGCAAATCATTATAGATGATTTGAGAGTGTGCATTGGTTATACTCCAGACAGAGATAATGGCTTGCTTTCTTTTATGGAGCAATATTTAAAGGCTCTCGGTAATGACATCATTGCTGATCCTTTTTTATTGTAGGAGACAGTTGTAATGGAGAATTTGGAAACAATCATATTGACAACTATCGATATCATTGTTATAATAATTTTAGAATATCGATAACATTCAATATCATTGAAACATATAGATATAAAGGAGGTAATTTCATGGTTAAGACATACGCAGAATATATTCCAGTCTTTAAGGCTATATCTGATGAAACACGTTTAAGGATAATTGATATGCTATCTTGTGGAGAAATGTGTGCTTGTGATATTTTAGAAGGC
>DAIUFH010000103.1:0-6249 GCA_036844705.1 Tissierella sp. | reverse complement strand
CCTGTTTTAACAATAAAATCAAATCTATATTTGTCTTAGAAAGTTTTACATTTCCACTTTCCATCTTTGAAAGTTCAAACAAATCTTCAATCAATAGAAGAAGTATCTTGGAATTTGACTCCGCAGCCAATATGTATCTTTCTAATTTCTCCTCCGAATTACATGTTTTTGATAAATCCAAATAATTTATAATTGAGGTAAGAGGAGATCTTAAATCATGGGAAATATTTGTTATCAGTTCATATTTCAATCTTTCACTCTTTTTCTGTTCTTCGACCGCCTTTATATATTCCTGTTTAATCAAGTTCACATTTTTTGCAATATCCGATACTTCATCATTCCCTACAACCGATACATCTTTTTCCAAATTTCCTGAGGCAATTTCTTTTATTTCAGATAAAACATGATTTGTATATAAATTCTTGACTTTTATCGCTTTAGAGATTGCCAATGATAGCAATATTATAATTATAAAATGTATTGCTATAGTATTGATGTTCTCCTCAATAAAAAAATATCTCTCAATTGAACTACCTTTAAATCCGCTTATCATTGATATATATAATAAAGCCATCAGTATAAATAGGCTTAGACCCACGGGGACCCTTTTTAGGTATCTGTCGTCCCATCTCATCTTTAGTTCCATATAATTGTCACTATTAGTTCTTATCATATACAGTATATCCAAAAATGCTATCATTCCAAATACAGTTAAAACACTTAATATGCAAAATGAGATTATTCTCCTTCTTAAGTTAGAAAACAATTTAAACGTTTTGATATATGTTGGTGAAAATAATAATATGATTGCGATAAAGAATATAAGAAATATAAATTTAAGGTCTATAGGGATAGAGTCCAATTTATTGGATATATATCCTTGTCCAAACTTAAAATTTTTAAAAAATAAAATCAATCCAACAACTATTAAAACAAGAAACGCAGCACAATCAAAATATAACATGGACTGAAGTTTCAAATTGTCTCTAATGGAATTTTGTAGATAGCCAAATAAATTTTTAGACATGTCAATGTATATATAGCCTTCTACAAAAACCTCATCCTCCACTCCATCCAGTCCATTTAAGATTAGATATTTAATATCGGATTCTGATAGAAATTCTTTATCATTTACATTTTTCTTTACATATACGGAAATAAGCTCTTCAGAATTGATATCATCAGGTAAATCTGTATACCATTTACCATCAATCAAAAAATTATAATATACAAAGGAATAATCAGATAACTCTTCACTGTTAAAATCATCATTTTTGATGGAATTATAAATCAATCTCATATAAGGTCCATAGTCAGTCCTTGAGTATACATGTTCATCGAAAAAAAGGCTTCTATTGTTCCAAATGGATACGGAGAGCACTATGCTCATACTTATCATAAGTATTGAAATGATATATAAAATTACTCTAATTGTCTTATTATTCGCCATTTTATTCCACCATATATCCTTGTCCCCAAACTACCTTCAGGTAAATCGGGCGTTTTACATCGATTTCAAGCTTAGATCTCAAATTGCTTATATGAAACATAACTGTATTTTCAGAGTTTAAAAACTTTTGATTCCAAACACTTTCATATATGGTCTCTATGGACAATACCTTTCCTCGATTTCGTGCCAATAAATATAATATCTTAAATTCTGTTGGAGTTAAATTGATTATTTCATCGTTTAGTGTTACAGTTTTGCTTTCATAATCGATTTTCAGTCCTCTAATGAGAATTTCGGAGTCCTTTGGGGGCATTTTACTTAAGTTTTTATATCTGCGCAATTGAGCCTTAACCCTTGCAATCAGCTCATCTTTACTAAAAGGTTTGGTAATATAGTCATCTGCACCCGAATCCAAGCCTTCCACCTTATCTTCTTCTTGGGATTTAGCCGATAAAAGTATTATAGGAATATTATCCTTGTCCCTTATTTCTTTAGTAGTACTTATACCATCTTTTTCAGGCATCATAATATCCATTATTACTAGATCTATTTTATATAATCTTAAACTTTCCAATGCATCTTTTCCATTTTCGGCTTGAAAAACCTGGAAACCTGCGTTTTCCAAGTAAATCGAAATTGTTTCCACTAGCTGAATATTATCATCCACAACAAGTATTTTTTCCACCTTTTTTACACCTCTTTTGCTGATACTATCATTTATATTATATATTATCAAAAGTAAATAAAAAAGTAAGTACAGATGCATAAATATAAATAAAGGATGAAGATTTTCTTCACCCTTTAACCCATAGCTTTTTCTAGCTCTGCCAGATGTTTAATTGGAAAATATTTAAGTAGTTCCTTGTATTGCTCCACAGATAATCCCTGTACTGTTGTGTAGATTTTTATTTTGTCATCTAAATCAGCAGTTATAAATCTCTCCTTGATGTGTTCAAAATTTTCTTGCCCTTCCATAACAAATACCTCCTATAAATCTAACTATATTTATTATGGAATAAATGTTGTTATTTATACTAATTAGAAGAATTTAAATTCTTCGTTATTTAATTTAACAGATTTCTCTTTTCCCTGTTTTCTTTTACTAAATATGGTTTTATATAGTTCACTTATTATCAAAGGAAGAAGCGCAAAGCTTAAAATAATTCCCCAATCTATTAAACCCAATGGGTAAGTATGAAATACTGGTTGCAGAAATGGTATATATATAACTATCAGCAACAAGAAAAATGATAGTGTAGTTGCATATATCATAGTTGGATTTGAAAATATTCCTATTTCAAAAAGGATATGTCTTTCAGACCTACTTGAAAATGCTCTTAGAAGTTCAGCTAAAATCAATGTTGCAAAAGTAATAGTTCTAGCCTTCATTAAACTGTCGGTAAACGTATTAAGTGCCCAAATATAGGCCAACAATGTCGTAGTGCCAATAGCAATACTTTGAACTATTATATCTATCATCATATGTTTATCTATTATAGGAGACTCTGGGTTTCTAGGTTTTAGCTTCATTATATCCTCTTCACCCTTTTCCACTCCTAAAGCCAAAGCTGGAAAACTATCTGTCACTAGATTCAACCACAGCAACTGTATCGGTAACAATGGTATAGGTAGATTTAATAATATGCTAAAGAAAACTATTATAATTTCTCCTATATTACAGGATAAAAGGAAAAATACGAATTTCCTTATATTACTGTAAATTACCCTTCCCTCTTCTACAGCCGATACGATACTTGCAAAGTTATCATCTGTTAAAATCACTTCTGCAGTGTTTTTGGCTACATCAGTTCCAGTAATTCCCATAGATATCCCTATATCCGCTTTCTTTAATGCCATGGAATCATTGACCCCGTCTCCTGTCATTGCAACAATTTCTCCATTAGCTTTAAGGGCAGAGACTATTCTCACCTTATGCTCTGGAGATACTCTGGCATAAACAGTTGTGTTTTTTACTACTCTTTTAAACTCTATATCTGAAATTCCATTTAATTCTTCTCCTACCATAACCTCATTAATAGATTTAGCAATTCCTAGCTCTTTAGCAATAGCATAGGCAGTCTCCTTATAGTCTCCTGTTATCATAATAGGTCTAATTCCTGCTTCCTTGCATTTAACAATGGCATCTTTAGCCTCAGACCGTGATGGATCTATCATACCTGCCAATCCTACAAATATCATTTCATTTTCAATATTATTAGAGGATATATTATTAGGAAGTCTATCGTACTCTCTATAGGATAACGCTAATACCCTTAAGGCATCTTTAGCAAAGGAGTTATTCATATTTAATATTTTTTTTCTTAAAATATCATCTAAGACCTTTACCTCTCCATTGATACTAATATATTTACATTTTTTGATTATTATATCCGGAGCTCCCTTGGTGAAAGATACTATTTTCCCTGGTATATAGTTTTTGTGAAATGTTGTCATCATTTTCCTATCAGAGTCAAAAGGGATTTCCTCAATTCTAGGATACTCTTCATTTATATGCTTCTTAATTATATTTCCCTTATGGGCTAAAGTAACTAATGCTCCCTCAGTTGGGTCACCAACTACCCTAAATACTCCATTGGTACTATTAATATCTGCATCATTAGCCAATACACCTATAGATAACATATTTTTCAGATCGGCTATTTCGCTAACTTCTATTTTCCTTCCTTCTATTTCGAATTCTCCCGATGGATCATATCCTACACCGGTAACATTGTAAATCTTATTTCCTGTAAAAATCCTTACTACTGTCATTTCGTTTTGAGTTAACGTACCAGTCTTGTCCGAACATATAACCGTTATACTTCCAAGGGTCTCAACTGCCAATAACTTTTTAACAATGGCATTTCTCTTAACCATTTTATTCATACCCAAAGCTAATACAATAGTTACTATAGCAGGCAAACCTTCAGGGATAGCTGCAACAGCTAGACTAATGGCCACCATAAACATATCCATTATCTCTCTGCCTTGTAACAACCCAACACCAAATACTATTATACATACTATTATGGTGATTATACCTAAGTACTTTCCTAATTCGTTTAACTTTTTTTGCAATGGGGTTAATTCCTCATCAAAGGACTGAATCTGTGTTGCTATTCTACCAATCTCTGTATTGTGTCCTGTCTCTACTATTACCCCCTTTGCTCTTCCATAGGTTATGATAGTGCCCATATAGGCAATATTTTGCCTATCACCTAAAGGTGTATCCTTTTCATAAATCTTATTGCTTCTCTTTTCTACTGGAACAGATTCTCCAGTTAATGATGCCTCATCGATTTTCAAGTTAGAACTTTCAACTAATCTTATATCTGCTGGAACTATATCTCCTGATTCAAGTACAACTAAATCACCAGGCACTAAATTAGTTGTTGAAATTACATCTAGATGCCCATTTCTAATAATCTTAGCAGTGGGAGATGTCATCTTCTGAAGAGCCTCCAGTGCCTTTTCTGCCTTACCTTCTTGATAAATTCCCAAAAATGCGTTAACTACTACAATAGATAGTATGACAATTGAATCTCTTGTTTCGCCGATAAATATAGATACCAATGCTGCAGCAATCAATATAAGTATTAAGAAATCTGAAAATTGATTTATTATTTTTGTAATAAGACCTTCCTTAGGTTTTTCCATCAATTCATTAGTTCCATATTTCTCTAGTCTTTTTTGAACTTCTAAGTCTGTTAAACCTTTCTCTATGCTCGTCCCCAAGTTTTTTAATACTTCCTCTTCACCCTGTTTATACCAGTTCATCATTCTCCTCCCCTTTTTCATACTGTATATTTATATTTATATAGTTTGTCCTATGAGTTTATGTTATTTTTTGTGTTTTATTTGAAAATAAAAAAGAAGATATATTTGGATTTATATATCTTCTTGGTTATTTAGCATAGTTTCATTGGGATTACTCTACTTCAACCTCATCCCAATTGTGGTATACATCTTGAACGTCATCATTGTCCTCAAGCATATCTATCAACCTATTTATCTTCTTTATATCCTCTTCATTTGTAAGAGATACAGTATTTTGAGGTATAAAGCTTAGTTCTGCCATAGCAAATTTATAGCCTGCTTCTTGAAGACCATCTCTGACAGAGTTAAAATCTTCAGGACTAGTTGTTATTTCAAATCCTTCATCATTTGATTCAAAGTCTTCTGCTCCAAGATCTATAGCTGCCATTGTAAGCTCATCTTCATCTATAGAATCATCTCTTTCGATAGCTATTACACCTTTTCTATCAAACATAAATGATACCGAGCCTGTTGTACCTAAATTTCCTCCACATTTATCAAATGCGTGTCTTACATCAGCTGCTGTTCTATTTCTATTATCAGTCAAACATGTCACAAGTAAAGCTACTCCTAATGCTCCATATCCTTCGTACATAATTTCTTCATAAACAGCACCATCTAATTCTCCAGTACCTTTTTTTATTGCCCTTTCAATATTATCATTTGGCATATTTTCCGCTTTTGCTTTTTCTATTGCTGCCTTCAACGAAGCATTGTAGGCTGGATCTCCACCACCTTCTCTTGCTGCTACAGATATGTATCTAGCAAGTTTTGTAAACGCATTAGCACGTTTAGCATCAGCTTTACCTTTTTTATTTTGTATATTATGCCATTTAGAATGTCCAGACATATATTTCACTCCTCTTAATTTATTGCCCTATATATTTTAGCATAACTATCCTATTAAACCAATACTTTTTATCCACCCAACTAAATAAAGTTACCGCACTCGTTACTATTCACAGTCAACCGATCGTTATCCC
>DAIUFH010000102.1:4892-6290 GCA_036844705.1 Tissierella sp. | reverse complement strand
TCCATCTCATTTTTTCGCTCTCCGTGTCCAGGCAAATCAATGCTTAGCACTTGACCCCCTCTGGGACAAGCAATCTCTGAAAAACCCTCTGCTTCTTCCTTATATCCACATTTACCATGAATAAAAACATATAACTCATCTGAGGTATTTCCATATAAGACTGCTGGAGTATCTTCTATTTTTATATTTTGTTTACACATTTTGTAATCTCCCAAATATTAATTCATTTATAGTTTCATCCTAGTTATAACTCCACCCTAAAATGCTAATTTGCTCTACAAAAACAGATTAGAGGCAGAAAACGCCTTTGATATCTCGGTTTAATTCTTTGGATTTCACCGTCAGCAATAATTCTTCAAATGATGACACGAATGCGACTACACATATAATAGCTCCAATGAACTCTATTGAAAAAATGACATAAAGAAGCGGAAACATAAATATTAATGCCCCTGTTATTTTATTTAAGTATGTATGTAAGGAAGAAAAGGTATGATATTTATAGAAACCAATACAATAACTTACAATCCTTATTACTGCCACCAGAATTACGCATACCCATATCCATATAGGTAAATTTATATTAATTGTGATTACAATAAAAATAGCCATTGCAAAAATCAAATCTGCAATGCTATCCAGTTTAGCTCCAAAGTTCGATTGCAGTTTCAACTTTCTAGCAATAAATCCATCAAGCATATCACTTAAACCGCCTCCAAGATAGCATAACCAAAATATTGGAGAAAAGGGCTTCATTAAGACCATTACAACTGCAAACACAATTCGTAAAAATGTTATAATATTGGCAATATTATTAATAACCTTTCCCTCCTAAATATTAATATCTTTCACAACAAGACACTTTCCCTTATCTTCACTGTTTTTTCAAGCAAGCAATACATTTTGTACAGCCATAAGGGACCGTTCTCAACTTTTAATTATTTTCATCTTATCATATATTCCATAATAAATTACAATATCTTTATAATATCCTTGCACATCTCTGACGATAAAAAGGTTTTATGGTATGATATTAGCAAAAGAACTTCAGATTTTAAATATTAATAATTCTATAAAATGAAATAGAGAAATTTAAAGCAAGGTGATTCAATTGAGTAAAAAGAAAGAGAAAACAATAGATTCAAAAACCAATGTTATGAGATTATTAGAGCAGGGAAAGATTCCTTATCAACACCATTACTATAATGATACTGGTGCTGTAAGTGGCCTTGATGTGGCTTTCGCGCTAAATCAAAACCCTGAACAGGTATTCAAAACACTTGTTACAGTTGGAAAATCTAGCCAGCATTATGTTTTTGTTGTTCCTGTAACTAAAGAGCTGGATTTAAGAAAAGCAGCAAAAGCAGTTAATGAGAAATCCGTTGAAATGATAAAAGC
>DAIUFH010000102.1:0-4878 GCA_036844705.1 Tissierella sp. | reverse complement strand
TACAGGATATATTCACGGTGGGTGTTCACCTATAGGTATGAAAAAGCGATTTGTTACCGTAATAGATGAAAGCGCCGCAGGGCACAAAACAATTATCTTTAGCGGTGGTAGAATTGGGTATCAGGTAGAGTTGAATCCAGATGATCTCTATAAGATCGTTCCGTTTTTCCTAGCAGATATTACGACTTTAAAATAGTACACTAAATCTGATTTGTTAAGATTGTTACAGTACAAAAACAGCTTGTTGATTATCATTTTTGACTCACTATGTTGCAAAGATAGTGAGTCATTTTTTGAACTGTTTCTCTTATCGATCCAGAATTAATTTTACAGTAATTCTTATACATAATTACATATCCCTTATTGGTCAGAAAATTCTTTAATTATGAGTTTCCTATATATTTACAACAGTATTTACTTCATTCCGCAAATACCTAGTCGTTTCCCTTTTTTATTGCTCTTGTTGCCATATAAGTAGGGACATTGTACTCGTGTAATTTCCCATCTCCGTTTGTATCTTCGTATAAATCAGTTATTTGAAATCCTGCTTTTAACTGACCTCCAATTTGTTCTTCAATGGTATGAGAAAATTGTATGCCATAATCATTATTTATGCATATATTATATAGTTCCCTATCTTTAAGAGGATTAAATGGGAGTTTATTGGTTAATGTTGTTTCTTCATCATCGAATATATAGTTCATGCCATTATCCATTCCTGCGATTAATAACCCTCCTTTTTTTAATACTCGATAGCATTCATTCCATACATGGTAAACATCTTCAATATAACAGTTGGACACTGGATGGAATATCATGTCAAAGGACTCATCTTCAAAAGGAAACCTCTCCGTCATATCCCCTTTTACCATATTAATTGAATAGCCCTCTCGATTAGCTACCATTGCTTCACTATCAAGCTGTTTCTGTGAATAATCCATAACAGTACACATAGCCCCCAAAGCTGAAAAAATCGGCATCTGCTGTCCACCTCCCGATGCAAGTCCTAAGATCCTACAATCCTCAAAACTAGGAAACCACTCTTTAGGCACTGGTTTTAAGGGTGTAAGAACCACATCCCAATTCCCTTGCAATGCTTTTACATAAGTTTCATGAGAGACCGGTACCCCCCATTCCCAATTCTGACCTACCCATTGATCTATAATATTTGAATTTAAATCTGTATACCTATTATTCATGCTATTCTCCTTTTATCAACTTTATCTCTTATTATATTATAAACTTATATTACATTAGAATTAAACGAATGTCATATGTAAAATGAACAAATATCATTAATATTAATTAGCTAGTACAACTCATCTATTTTTTCATAATATGGATTATGGAGGTGAGATAGTATGTCAGAATGGCTACCTACCTTAAAAACAGATACACCTGAGTAATGCTATAATTTAGCAGTTACTTTAGCTCGTAAAGCCATTATTATGACTCAACCCAATGAAGTAATTAGAAACATGTTTTTTGGGGACAGTTCTCAATTTTTTATTATTTTCATCTTATTATATCTTTACCATCATATTACAATATTTTAAAATAATCTTGCATATTATTATATCCTATAAGAAAACACATTCAAATAGCCGCACTCAATATTTTCTTATATTATAAATCCTTAAAATATATGGTTCTAATTCTCTTGGGAAACACTTACAGACATACTTTACCAGTGTTTCGGGATTCATATCAATTTTATTATCTATCCACTCTTCTAATATATTTGTAAGACCATACCAAAAAAAAATTAATTCAAAAATAATTTCTTCTGATTGATACTTCTTACCGATGTATCTTATGCAAAGATCTAAATTAGCAGGCATAAGAGGACGGCAGATTGTGTGAAAATAAGCTTTTTATGCCACGTTTGGACACGATAATATTACATTTTGAACCCATTTTTGTTTGTTTTTGGTGATATTCAAAAAATGTAGTAAAATACGGGCCTTGAAGTACTCCGTTAACTTCTTGGCTCCCATTAAATTTATTACTCTTTTTAAATTATAGACAAAAAAGTGCATAGAGGACTCAGCCTTCACTTTTTCATTACCTCGTAATAGAAAATATGAAAACCCCAGTCCTCTTTTTATTGTTCCAAATACATGTTCAACAATCATTTGCCTCTGTTTGTAGAGCTCTTTATTTTCAGAGTACCTTTCATCTGCACGTTCATATATTTCTTCTAAAGGTCCTCTTATTATCTGCCTACCTCGCTCTGCATTGGTACACTTCTTTTTTACAGGGCAGCTTCTGCATGCTTTATAGTTCGTATATTTTTTGTTTTTAGTACTTTCTTTGCTCTTGCAAGGTAACTTATGACCTTGTGGACATGTATATGAATTGTCTTCTCTGTTATATATGAACTTATCCTTCGAATATCCTTCTTCGCCATTAGGAGTAGCTAGTTTTGGTCTTGCTACAATAGTTGTCATATTGTGTTTTTCACATTCTTGTAGTTCTTCACCTGTATAGTATCCTTTATCTGCTAATACAATTAGTTCATCTTCTAAACTTAGTTCTAGTTCTTCTTTTGCTTTTGATGAAATATTATAAAGTTGACCTTGATCAGCTGGGCTACTGACAACATCTACAGCAACAACTAAATGGTGTTCGCTATCTACAGCTATTTGTACGTTGTGCGAAATATCTGTTCCATTATTGCTTGTACCCATATGTCTTGCATCTGGGTCTGTTATAGATATTTCACCTTCTTCTTCAATGCGTTTTCCAAGCTCAGTAAGCTCTTCTATTTTCTTTTTTGCGTCTGCTATCTTCGCAAGGATTTCTTCTTTAGATAATTTCACTGTCTCATTCGATTCGAAGTCGTCAGATGCAGCCAGTAGCTCCATATATTTATTTGCACTTTCCTCAAAGTGAGCAATCTGCTTTTTAACTTTTCCTTTTGTATAATTCTTTCTTCTAGAATTATTCGCTCTAAATTTGCTACCATCTACAGCAATCATCTCTTTACCATATAGGCCTAATTCTTTGCATATAGAAGAAAATTGCTTAAATAGATTTGTTAGGCTTTGTTTGTTGTCTTTTCGAAAATCTGCAATCGTCTTAAAATCAGGCTTTAAATTCTTTAATAACCACATTACTTCTACATTTCGATGACATTCTTTTTCTAACTTCCTTGATGATCGAATGCCCTCGAAATATCCATAGGTATACAGCTTACACATATCCTTAGGATCATATGGCTTTCTTCCGGTCTTTTTAGGTGTAGCATATGTGAAGCCTAGCTTTTCCATGTCTAAGCTATCGATTAATGCATCAATTACTCTAACAGGATTATCATCAGCTATCTTATCATCATAGGATTCTGGTATGAAACCAACTTGATTTCTATTGAATTCTGTACGAATATATCTTGACATAACTACACCTCGAATTTCGACTTTTATAACTATATTATACTATATTTTTACTATTTGAGGTGTAGAAACCTTTGTTTTCACACAGTCTGCCGTCCCCATATGCCCTATATTTTTGTCTCGCCAGTGCAATAAGAGCAAACGGCAGCAGGAGTCGTAAATTTTAGTTTCATATCTTTGAGGGTATGGATATCTTGTGTTTGTCTCAGGTATTTCGACAGTAAAAACGTTCCCTGTCCTGTAATGCCATTGACAAAGATAATCTTTGCGGAAGAATTTACTTGTTTAATATTAAAGGCGAAGACTTCACGTTCTGCTTGAGATACAATATCCCCTTTCGTAACGACGACAATATCTGCAAACTTTAGCATAGGACCTATTTTTCGAGGGGTATTTATACCAGACAGATTGTCAATGACACAGATAGATAAAATGCCGTTAATATAAGGAGAGCAGCGATTGCAGAGTCCAGCACTTTCTGTAATCAGTATTTCAAAATCCGATTGGATTCCCCACTGGACGGCATCCTCGATATTGCTGACAAAAAAGTGATCGGGGCATATTTTTCCTGAAAAACCAGTTTCAACAGGGATACCTGCTTCCTCGTAACGCAAATTGTCAAAAGAAGTGAGGCAGTCAAATTTTACGACGCCAATATTGCCATTAGGCATGTCCATAGATTCAATTAATTTTATAATAACAGAGGTCTTCCCAGAAGATGGGGGACCCGCTACATTAATTAGTTTCATAAGCGTCTCCTTTAAGATTTTATAAAATCGTATATCTTACTCGCTATTGTTCATAGTGTATCATAAATAAAAAGTCAGAAACAAGGATGTGTTTTATGAAATTGTTCTATTGAAGCATTCAATGTTAGACGCTGAAACACAAGCAGTGGGTGCCCGTACATCTAGGTACTATTCGATATTTATTGACAAACAGATGAGGTCTAACTATAATAAATGTAAGCGATCTAAAACAAACTGAATTAAATTAAAGTGAACATATTACAATTATATCATATGTAATTACATATAAAAGCAATTTATGATATTTTGTAACCTTAATAAATTAAAAAAATAGTAGTATATATTATTACCTGTGACGGAGTATTCGTGCTTATTCATCGAGCATAAAAAATAGCACAGTAGGATGGAAAATATGAGATACATAGAAAAAACGGATTTCAAAAATAAGAATTTCATATTAAAGATATTAATGCTGCTTCTTTGCCTAGGCGCTTTAATTTTTGCATCTTTTTTAATTGGTAGGTACCAATTCACCTTAAGAACCTTGCTCGATATCTTTGCCTCTCGCTTTACAGAGGTAGAAAGATATTGGGAAAAGACACTAGAGGTAGTTATCTTGCAGGTACGCTTTCCTAGGATTATTTTGGCTGTCTTAGTAGGTGGCGCCTTATCTATTTCCGGAGCCTATATTTCACAGAGTTATTCCTGGCTTTATGATTCAGGGCGGTGACCCG
>DAIUFH010000101.1:0-6385 GCA_036844705.1 Tissierella sp. | reverse complement strand
TAGCTATAAATCATCTTGGCGATTATGGAACACAATTTGGAATGCTGATATCAGCTTATAAGAAATGGGGAGATAAGGAAGTAATCGAAGCTAATCCAATACAGGAGCTGCTTAAGCTTTATGTAAGGTTTAATAGTGAAGCAGAAGAGAATCCTGCCCTGAGAGATGAGGCAAGGCACTGGTTTAAGGAGCTTGAGGATAAGAATGAAGAAGCATTAAGTCTATGGCAATGGATAAGAGACATAAGCTTGAAAGAATTTAACAGAGTATACGATATGTTAAATATAAAATTCGATTCCTATGCGGGAGAGTCCTTTTACTCTGACAAAATGCCCGCAGTTATAGATGAAATGAAAGCCAAAGGTATATTAAAGAATTCTGAAGGGGCTTTAATAGTTGATTTAGAGCCATATGGCATGCCACCTGCACTAATTAAAAAAAGTGATGGTTCCACATTATATACTACAAGAGACATAACGGCTGCAATTTATAGAAAGAAAACATATAATTTTTATAAAAACTTATATGTGGTGGCATCACAGCAAAACCTTCATTTTAAAGCATGGATAAAGGTTGTAGAGCTAATGGGTTACGATTGGGCAAAGGATTGTATCCATATACCGTTTGGTATGGTTAGCTTAGAGGATGGTACATTATCTACAAGAAAGGGTAGAGTAGTATTTTTAGAGGATGTATTGGATAAAGCCATTGACAATACATTGAAAATAATTGAGGAAAGAAATCCTGATTTAGAAAACAAAAATGAAGTAGCAAAACAGGTAGGTATAGGGGCTATTCTATTCCAAGAATTATTTAATCAAAGAATTAAGGATTATGTATTCAACTGGGATAGAACATTAAGTTTCGAAGGTGAAACAGGGCCATATGTGCAATATACTCATGCAAGAGCCAATTCTCTGTTGAAAAAAGGGAATTTCAATATAGATGATGAAGTTGATTTTAAATTGCTTAATTCAGAGGATGAAATAAATATAGCAAGATTAATATATGATTTTCCACATATAATCTTAGACGCATGTGATAAAAATGAGCCTTATATGATAACAAGACACATAGTAGAACTTGCAAAGGCATTTAATAAATTTTACAATAGCACTCAGATTATTATTGAGAATGAAGAGATGAAAAAGGCTAGATTAGCACTTGTTTATGTAAGCAAGACAGTTATTAAAACAGGACTTGGTTTATTGGGCATAGAAGCACCAAATAAGATGTGATATAAAACCCTTTCTAAACAGAAAGGGTTTCTTCCTTCAAATATTGTAAAAATTCTTCTTCGCTGATTTCTGCTAGTGAGGATAATTCCTGCAATATATTATTTCTTAATTGTATAAAATCATTTATCTTAGTATTTTTTCCAGTATACTCTAAAGCTTCTATAATAAGAAACATATCATCCTTCGACATTTCCTGTATAGATATTTTATCAAAGTCTCTCATTCATGTACCCCTTTCTTGTGTTCTAGTATATATTTTATATCTTTTGTAAAGAACATTCAATAGTATACTTTTAATTAATATATTTGGAGTTTTCTATATTTTAGGGTAAAATGATAAGTATGAATAATTAAGTTAGAAGGTGAAAAATGAAGATAATATTAACCACATTGAACTCAAAGTTTATACATTCAAATTTGGCTATAAGATATTTAAAAGAATATGTAAGAGATATTCAGCATGTTGAAATAGTGGAGTTCACAATAAATCAACAAATAGAGCATATAGTTTCAGAAATATATAAGATGGCACCTGATTTAGTGGGTTTCTCAACATATATATGGAATATAGAGGAGATTTTAGAAATTTGCCAGACACTAAAAATAGTAAGTCCCAATACCAAAATACTTTTGGGAGGTCCTGAGGTATCTTTTGATGGGAAGTTTCTTTTGAAAGAGCATCCATTTATAGACTATATAATTTATGGCGAAGGGGAGGACACCTTTAGGGAATTTATATCCTCAAGTAAAATGGAAAAAATAAATGGACTAATATATAGAAATAAAGACGAAGATATATGTGTTAACCCTCCTAGAAAACTATTAGAGAATCTAGACAAAATTACTTCTCCATACGAATCATTTGGTGATGAATTTAGAAATAAAATAGTATATTATGAAAGTTCAAGAGGATGTCCTTTCAATTGTCAATTTTGTTTATCCTCAACAATTAAAGGAGTTAGGTATTTTCCAATTGAAAGAGTAAAAAGGGATATAAAAAATCTTATAGAGGGTGGAGTAAGCCAAGTTAAATTTGTTGATAGAACTTTTAATGCAAATAAAAGATATTCTATGGAAATAATGGATTATATAATGGATTTGAATCCTGAGGATGTTAATTTTCATTTTGAAGTTACAGCACATCTAATAGACGATGAGTTTCTCGAATATTTAAGAAAACCAAAGCCTGGATTATTTCAATTTGAAGTTGGAGTTCAGTCTACCAATTCGGATACCATAGAGGCTATTGGTAGAGTTACAGATTTTGAAAAACTTAAGAAAATAACTTTGAAGATTAAATCATTTGGAAACATACATCAACATTTAGATTTGATAGCTGGGCTCCCTTATGAGGACTACAACAGCTTTGAAAGTTCTTTTAATGATGTATATAGTATTAGACCTGAAAAGCTACAATTGGGGTTTTTAAAGCTGCTGAAGGGCTCTGGACTACGTAATGATGAAAGAAAATATGACTTTAAATATTTAGATAAACCTCCATATGAAATCCTTAAGAATAAGTATATAGATTATAGGGATATTATTAAATTAAAAGGTATAGAAGATTTAGTTGAGAAATATTATAATGAAGGATATTTTCTCCATTCTTTAGAATTTATAATCAGAAACAATTATTTTAGTTCATTTAAGTTTTATGAGGAATTTTCTATGTACTGGGAAGAGCAGCAGCTAAATAAAGTATCTCATAGTAGAAACAGTTTATATTTGATTCTATTAGATTATTTTAGATATATGAAATTTAAGTGTGAAGATATCTTTGTGGAATTACTGAAACTTGATTATATTTGTAATAATAGAAGACAGAATTTGCCTAATGGAATAAAAAGAAGCGAGAATAATTTAAGCCAATCTAAGCTTCATCCTTTACTGAAAAACAATGAATTGCTTGAAAGATATTTGAGTGAATACAAGGATATGCCTACTAAGCAACTAATTAACAATATCATAGTTGAATCATTTGATTATGATGTTTTTAGGATTATAAACAATGAATACAAGCCTTACAATGAAAAAAGTACTTTGTACATATTATTTAAGTACTATCAAACGAATATGAACAGATATGAGACATATGATATAACAAATTATGTTGAGGAGTTGATTTAGTGAATTATATTCAAGATTTTATCTATGTAAATAAACAAACAATTACAAAGTCTGCAAAAGGGCTAACTAAGAATTGGGGAATAATTTTTACTGGTATAGTCTATACAATTATTAGTATGTTGGTAGGTATGCTTATGGGTCTTTTGTTTAGAGGACCATTATCGATTATTGGTGGCTTTATTAGCTATTTTATTCAAAGTGCTATAATATCCAATTATTTATATCTACTTTTTAATATCATAAATTACAACAAATTTAGTATCAATGACTTTAAACAAGGTTTTATGTATTTTATATGGAAGATTTATGGTGTTTTATTTATCATTTATTTGGGACAATTGCTTTTGAGTATGATTAGCAATATGTTAGGCTCTGGGGCTTATGCTATTAGTATGATAGTTGGTATTTTAGTCCTAATCATTTTTAATCCATTGCCTGAGACTATATATCTTAAAGGCTATAGCCCTTCTGATACATTGATGTATAATTTCGAATTCATGAAAGAAAATTGGTTTAATTGGCTTGTACCAAATATCATATTTTTAGGTTTATTATACTTTTTAACTGGAAATGTTATGTTAAATTTATTTAATACAGGTGTTAACTTGAGACTGAATTACGATATAAGAACTATAATTGAGTATTTAATTGGGCAACTAATATTTTCATTTATGATGATATATAGAGGTTATCTATTTAAGTTGTTAAGTACTTCTACTAGAAGAAAAAGAATGTTCATGAATAAATTCTAGGTAGGTGAGAAATTTGAACAATATAGATAAATTATTTAAGTCAAAAACGAAGGAAGTCACATTTTTAGAGTTAAAGAATCAAGCTGTTGTAGACATAAATGGTTACAAATTAAAGGGAGGATTGCCTCTTCCAGTAATAACGGATAATCTTATTAAGGATATACAATATAGTGATTTAAGTGAAGAGATAAAGTTAGGACAGATTATCGAAGGCATTATTTTTTTACTAGGAGTTGATCCAGAATTTCCTCATATGGATCAATATAAGGAAATTTTATTTAAATATGATTCGAAGATTTTGGATTTTATTTTTTATAGGGGAATGAAGGCTCTTGAAGCAGGTGAATATGAAAATAGCGGTGTGTTTTTCAGGGCAGTGATTGAACTTGATCCAAATAATTTGAATGCTAGATTAAACTATGCCTTGGTTCTGGAGTCTATTGGAAAGAATCTGATTGAAAGTGAAAAATTCGATGAAGGCAAAGAATTTTTAATTGGATCTACAAATGAAATGGAAGATATAATAAATATTGATGATAGCTATTCATTGGCATATTACAAATTAGGATATCATTATAAATATTTTGATCAATATCTAAAAGCAAAGATAACATGGAACAAATTTTTGATTTTAGATAAGGATGAGAATAGGTTGCAGGAAATTAGAGAGCAAATTGATTTAATTGAAGATGATGTGAAAATGGAAGTAGGATTAAGTTATTTAGATTATAATTATTTTGACAAAGCTTTGGATTCATTTCTTAAGTTAATGCCTAAGTATAAGGACAATTGGAATATAAACTATCTAATAGGACTTTGTTTTAAGGGAATGAAAGATTATGAATTAGCTATTGACTATTTCAATAATGCCATTGAACTAAATGATGAGGAAGCTGATATATATAATGAATTAGGAATTATATATTTTGTACAAGGTAATATTTTAGATGCTGTAAATATTTTTGATAAGGGAATTAAGAAAATTAATGATGATTACAAATTATATTTTAACAGAGGATTAGGATATATGCAGTTAGGAGACAATAAGCTGGCATTAAAGGATATCATTAAGGCTAACGAATTAAATCCGTACGATGAAAATGTAGCTATGCAAAAAGAGGAATTGGAAAAGCTCTTAAAGAATAGTTAGGGGATGGATATATGATAACTAGGCTGAAGGATTTACTTGAACAGACAGATAATAGAAAGCTGAAACTAGTAGTGGTATCATGTCATGACGAAGAAGTGCTTGAAGCGGTGTTTGAAAGCTATAAACTAGGTATTATCGAACCAATATTGATAGGCGATATGGATAAAACTTATGAAATAGCCAAAAAGCAAAACTTTTTGTTGGATAATCTAGTTCTTATAAATGAATTGGACATGGTTATGGCTGCAGAAATTGGAGTCAAAATGGTTTCCAAAGGAGAAGCTGACTTTATAATGAAGGGTTTATTGGATACGTCTACATTGCTAAAGGCGGTATTAAACAAGGAATGGGGTTTAAGAAGTGACAGTTTATTAAGCCATGTTATGATATATGATGTTTCTACATATCATAAGCTGCTTTATTTAACCGATGGTGGTATGAATATTGCTCCTAATGTAGAAGAAAAAGAAAAAATCATGAAAAACGCATGTATTGTAGCCAAAGCACTTGGTAATACTACAGTTAAAGTTGCCATTTTGGCTGCTAAGGAAAAGGTAGATTCTAAAATGAATGCAACTATAGATGCCAACTGGATTGCAGAAAAATATAATAATTCTGAGTATGATGGTAATATTATTGTTGACGGTCCTTTAGCACTAGATATTGCGCTTTCAAGAGAAGCGGCTGATATAAAAGGGGTTGAAAGTAGAATTGCCGGTGATGCCGATATATTATTAGTGCCCAATATTGAGATGGGCAATGGTATAGGTAAAGCTATTACATACCTTGCTAAGGGGAAGTCAGCTGGAATAGTCATGGGCGCAAAGGCACCTATTGTATTGGCATCAAGGTCAGATGATCATATAACTAAATTGTATTCTATAGCTTTAGGTAAAATGGTAGCTTCTAAAATATACGTGTGATTACCGCCTTCGAAGGATTCCTGTTTTAGACTCGAGATTCTTCACATGAAGTTCAGAATGGTTGATGCCACGTAAATTAGCTGTGAATAGTAAGAATAGGATAGTTACTATTCACAGTAACTTTAAATTGTGTAAAATCTAAAAATGATAAAAAATACACACTCACGGTTTCGGAGATGAATAATTCTATAGCTC
>DAIUFH010000100.1:0-6551 GCA_036844705.1 Tissierella sp. | reverse complement strand
TTGGAAGTGGAATTTTATCTATACTTAACCTAAGTAAAGAGGATGAAGCAGAGCTATCAAATAACTTTTCATTTACTGTATCTGTATATGCCATGGAATCAGATGGTACTTATATAGAAAAAAGCCTAATACCTAATATACCAGAAGATATTCCTCTGGTATCACTTACAGACAGTTCAAAGGTATGTGTATTTTCATTAAAAGAATTTGAAGACGATTATTATTTTGATATTTATGATGGGGAAACCAATGAAGATGTAGATTTTCAGATAGATTCAACAACATTTAGAGGAGAAGATGGAACATTAAATTTTATAATTGACCCCAACACCATAATTATTTATCCAAAGAAGGATTCAACAAAGATTGTAATAGATGCGTATGATTTTGATAATAAATTGGTTGAATCAATGCTATTGAAAATAGAAGAAACTGAAGACAATTATATAGTAGAAATAATTGAGCATGATAAAATAGTAAGGGAAAATACTCCAGGTAATATATCTGTAGAAAAAGGTAGGGCACTTTTTATAAAGGTAGGAACATTTGAAATCCCATATGAATCTGAATTAGACTATAAGAGATTTAGAGAGATGAAACCACTATCGGATAAGTATACCAAAGAGACACCTTATTATGATAGATGGGGTAAAGATAAGATTACCTACATAGGCTATTCCTTGAATAATAGTGAATTTATAGCTGAAAGTGATATTCCTTTCTCTGCAGATATCTATACAATCAATGGTGATATGATAGCAACTGTAAAATCAGTAGGTGAAAAAGGTTGTCATGATGTTCATATAAAATTTGCAAATAAAAAGTATTATATCGTATTAGTAAATGAAGATGGAAAGTCAACAGAAAATGGAAATTATAGCATTTGGAAGTAGTAGAAAGAACTAGTTTTCAATGAAGGATAAAGCTTTGCCTATTCGTACAACTTAAAATGAAGTTATTTTTGATATAGATGGGGAAGTCTTTATTCTTCATCTATTTTTATTAAAACTTTGGAAACATGTCACAAAAATCAAATTTAAATTGTTATAAGATTACAGTCGACTGAAAAAAGAAAGAGGTGAAGCCATGGAAGATTTAGAACTTGGCAAAAGGTTTGTGATTGGTGGAGAGGATATATTAGAGGAGGTTATTAATCTCTATGGTGAAAAACTCCTTCGCTATGCAACGGCAATTCTATGTGATTATCAAGAAGCAGAAGATATAGTACAGGAAAGTTTTCTTGCAGCATATCAAAATCGAAATAAATTTGATGGAGATAACCTATCGGCTTGGTTATATAAAATCACATATAATCGCAGTTTGAATCAACTAAAAAAGCATAAGATATTTTATTTTAGTGAAATTCGTGGTGAGGCAGTTTTACCGGAGACAGATGAAGGTTTGAGTGATGGAACTCTTCGTGCCTTACAGAAGCTAAAACCCAAGGAACGAGCCTTATTGTATGGGCGAATAATGGATGATCGGAGTTACGAGGAATTATCTCTGATTACAGGTATTTCACCTCCTACTTTACGCAAGCAATATCAGCGAGCCAAAGACAAATTAGCCAAATATATAAATTTCGAATAGGAGAAAGGAGTCTGAATATGAGCAAATTTGATATTGATGAACAAAATATATATGACATGTTTTCTCTAATTTCTGTTGATTCAAGCAAAATTGCAGATCGGGTTAAAACTAGATTGCATAAAGAAAATACTAAGATACCTATGAAGAACCATAGACACTGGACAAAGTCAGCAGTTGCAGCTATAGTGATGTCAGTTGTGTTAGTTGCTGCAGCAACAGCTACGGCTTTGGGAGGCTTCAATTGGTTTATAGAGAGATTTAATCCTGATTTTAGTGAGATTGTAGAGCCAGTTGAAAATTATAGTGAAAATCAAGGAATTCGAATGGAAGTAATAGGTGCACAAAAATATGACAATAGGGCAATTGTATATCTATCCCTTCAAGATACGACAGGTCAGAATCGGTTGACGGAACAGACTGATTTTAGGGATGGGTTCAGTGTAAAAATGAATCCACGAGAAATAGGAGATGGCGAAGAAGTCTTATCTAGCATGTCATGGCAACAAAAAATAATTTATTTTGATGAAGATACCAATACTATTTACTATGAATTTAATATAACTGCTGATGCAGATTCACCTTTGTCTGATCCGCTAGAGCTTGGTAGTTTTTTAATTTATTTAGGCAAAAGAGCATATGAAGAGCCTATTGACATATCTCTTGCAGAAATTGATGAGTCAGCGACGACTACGATTATAGACCAAGAACAGATTTGGGGTGGAAGCAATCTACCGGATGATTTAAGTTTCATTAAATCAGTGCTTACACCAGGTTATTATACTGATATGCCCCATGGTGAAAAAGAACAATGGGTTTCTAATGTTGGAATTATAGACGGAAAATTCCATGTCCAAATAGGAAGATCTTCCGGAGGGGAGTTTGGTCCAAATGATGCGAATATATCCCTTGTAGATTCAGAAGGAAATATAATTTCTCCTGATTATGAATTGATGCTATATGGGAATGAGGACAATCGTCTACTTAGTCATGAAGAGGATGATTATTATGATACGGCATACAAATACAACGAATATGTATTTTCTGTAAGTAAAGAATATCTAAATAAATATACCCTTTATTATGCAGGTACGGTTTATACAGGAGTTGAAGGTAGCTGGAGAGTAGCTGTAAATTTAAGCGATTCAAACAAAGACATTCGCACTTGTACAAATGATATTCCAGTTGATGGACATCTTTTTGAATATATAACATTGAGTCCTTTAGGATTGCAAGTAAGAGGTAGCTATGAAGGAGAGGACTGTATGACAAGCAGTATGAAAGTTGAACTTGAAACTGTAGATGGTATAATTCCATTGAATTTCGGAGGTGGGAGTGAGGACCCTAAAAATCATACCTTCAATTCTAGTTGGGACACTAATGCTCCTTTTGATATTGAAAAGGTCATATCCATAATTATAGAAGATACTAGGATTCCGATTAAATAGTACTAAATCAATACAATATATTATGACTTTTAATGATTAATAGTATATAATCAATTTAGATAAATCCATAGTGAGTTTATTGTCACTATGGATTTTACTTGTGTGCCCAGCATGGGCAACAACTTGGTGGTGAAAGTCCACTACGGGCTTGGTAGTAGGAACCGTTAGCGAAAGGCAAGGGTGTCCACGGTGACATGGAATCCGAAGGAAGCCATTAGCAAAATCCTGAACCGACGAACAGAAATCACATCAGGCTGATATAGAATGGATGAGTTTACATGACAAAACAAAGTCCAATACTACCCGAATTCTATACAGTAAATGTGGCGGTTAAATGGGAGGAAGGTTGTTGTTCTTACCTGGGGAGGTCTCATGGACATGGGAAAACAGAGTATGAACCATGGTTGAAATAAGATTTATCATGAGAAGTCAGCAGAGGCCATAGTACTATGAGAATTTAGATATCATAGGAAGGGCTGAATCATAGGAGATGAAGTCAATGAAAATTACTGAGAACACGTTAGAATGCAGAAAACAGAATATAGATACCATCGTCAACTGTGGAAATAGTGTGGAACACAAAAGACACAGAAATGGGCAGAGTGATTCAAGGATGATTGAAAAGGGCGATATCAGCACAAACAAACCAACGGTAAAAATGTTAGAAAGAATCCTATCCAGAGATAATATGAACAATGCTTACCAAAAGGTTAAGAGTAATAAAGGAGCAGGTGGAATTGATAAGATGGAGATGGATGAACTTCTAGAACATCTTAAATCCCACCGGGAAGAAATTCTAACATCAATACTAAATTCGAGCTACAAACCATCTCCAGTTAAACGCGTCCAAATACCAAAAGATAATGGCGAGACTCGTAAACTGGGAATACCAACATTAGTCGATAGGGTGGTTCAACAGGCAATTCATCAAGTGTTAAGTCCAATATATGAAAATCAATTTTCAGAAACAAGTTATGGTTTTAGACCAAATAGAGGGTGTCATGATGCTTTGAAGAAATGTCAAGAATACTCAAATGAAGGCTATTGGTATGTTATCGATATGGATTTAGAAAAGTTCTTCGACACAGTTAATCAAGCCATGCTTATGGAGATTTTATCAAGAACCATAAAGGACAATAGAGTACTATCCTTAATACAAAAGTTCCTTAATGCGGGAATTATGGACAATGGAATGTTCATAAGGAATGAAGAAGGTTTAGCACAGGGTGGTCCAATCAGTCCACTTATGGCAAATGTAATCCTAAACGAGTTAGACCAAATGCTCGATGAATGGGGATATCGCTTTGTAAGATATGCAGATGACCTTATGATATTTGCAAAAAGTAAGCGAGCAGCCCAAAGGAAATATGATAGAGTAAGTAAACTCATAGAAGGAAAGCTTAAACTTAAGATAAATAAAGATAAGACCAAAATATCTAGGCTTAGAGAAGTTAAGTATTTAGGATACACGTTCTACAATGGGAAGGGTGGCTGTAGATTTAGAGTTCACCCTAAAAGCATTAAGAAACTAAAGGATAAAATTAAGCTCGTAACAGGCAGAAGTAATGGTATGAGCATAGATTTAAGGAAGACTAAACTCAACCAGATTATACGAGGCTGGGTGCAATACTTTAAATTAGCTGATATGAAGACAATAATGCATTCTATTGATGAATGGCTTAGAAGAAGGATACGGATGGTAACATGGAAAAGTTGGAAGAAGGTTAAGACAAAAAGTTTGTTAACCTTCAGAAACTAGGAGTAGCAAGGGAAAAAGCATGGGAATGGGCTAATACTAGAAAAAGCTACTGGCATACTGCCAATAGCTGGATTCTTACAACAACCCTAACCAATGCAAGGTTTGAAAAGCAGGGTTATTTAAGCTTTCTTAAATACTACCTTGAAGTTAGAGTGTAAACTATGAAACCGCCGTATACGAGAACCGTACGTACGGTGGTGTGGGAGGTCGGTAAATAAATTAATTATTTACCTCCTACCCGATTATTATCTTTAATAATCATTTTTAGTTAGTTTCCATTTGTTGATGATAAAAAGATATATATAAGAAGGTAGTATTAATCTATAATCTAACTAAATGACAAACTTATTAATTGAAATGGAGGATTATTATGAAAATAAATACCGTCAAACAGAACAATATTGAAATTGCTGTTATAAACAGTGACGAAATACTAATAAAGGATGTTCAGTCCGCATTGGATTTTATGGCGACAGTACAGTATGAAACTGGTTGTAATCGTATAGTTTTGAATAAATCAGCAATAAGTGAAGACTTTTTTAACTTAAGTACAAAACTTGCAGGTGATATATTACAAAAGAATGTTAATTACCATGTGAAAATTGCAATTATAGGAGACTTTTCTGTATACACGAGTAAGAGTTTGAAGGATTTTATATATGAGTGCAATAAAGGGAAAGATGTATTTTTCTTATCTGATGAAAAGCAGGCTATCGAAAAATTGAGTTTAGTATAATTAAATAATGTGAATTGTGAATTTCTTAAGAAACGTAGTGGTCACAGCCAAAGAGAATTTATTCGTGAATTAGCTCTTTTTTATAATTATAGAATTGATTTTATAAAAGTAGACAGAAGTCTGATCTGGAAGCCAGCAAAGATTCTTTTTTCTGCAATTATTATAAGATGGAAGAAACATATATGAGGCGGTAGTTGCTACTTTTTATTATTTATATAGAACCATATTATTGCTAAAATTTTTTATATAGGATGAAAATAAAATGAAAATATTAATATCAGATTTAGAAAGCAGAGAACTTCAAGGATTGTTTCCCGATATGTCAAATGAACTAACAATTATTTCAAAAGATCTTCACATACACCATTGTACAGGATGCTTTGGATGCTGGACGAAAACACCTGCAGCCTGTATAATAAGAGATAAATACGGGGATATGGGAGAGCAATTGTCAAAATGTGAAGAATTATTTATTATAAGCCAATGCTGTTATGGTGGGTTTAGTCCGTTTGTAAAAAGCGTTTTAGATAGAAGTATTTCCTATATTCATCCTTATTTTGTAATAAGAAACGGAGAAATGCATCACTGCAGGAGATATAATAATGTTATTCATATGCATGTGTGGTTTTATGGTGGAAATATAACAAATATAGAGAAACTGACTGCAGAAAAGCTCATTAAGGCAAATGCAATTAACTTTAATTCAGTGGTTGAAGATATCTCCTTTTATAACAGTATTACGGAAGTGGAAGGACAATTACTATGAAAATAGCATTAATAAACGGAAGTCCCAAGCTTAAAGAATCAGCTTCCGGCTGTATTTTACATGATTTAAAATCTTTATTGGATAACGGCAGCCATGTGATTTATGAATATTCCCTTAGAAAACCTCAGCTGAGGCTCGAAGAAATGAAGGACTTGGCGGAGTGTGATGTTTTTGTATTTGCATTTCCTCTATACGTAGACTCAATTCCGTCTCATTTACTGAATTGTCTGATTCAATTAGAAGATTTTTTATCAG
>DAIUFH010000099.1:0-6597 GCA_036844705.1 Tissierella sp. | reverse complement strand
TAAAAGTGATAGTATTTTTCTTTAAATAGTCTATATGAAGTTCATTTCTAATTTTTCTTGCTAAATAGATTCCATCTTTTTTCTTTTCTACGGCAATAAATCTATTATTATGAAAAGCCAATTTTAATCCCCCCATTCTAATATTATACTTATGTGAACTGTAACATAATTATTATAGTTGAATATATTAAATTGAGGAACGTAATACCTTGAGAGGAGGATTATAAATGAGTTCAGATTATAGACCAGATAAGTGTAGACCTGATATTGAACCAGATGTTATTACTGATAGATGCTGTGATGCAACTACTGGATGTGAGTGGGATGGTACACTTCGAAAAGTAGTTACAGAACCAGTCTATGTTCAAAAGGTTTATGATGCAACATTAGTTAATTTACAAGCACTAAGTACAGTAAATAATGTAAGATTTACTCCGAATTTGCCCGAGGGCTCGAGGATTCTAAGAGTATTAGATATTAGATGTAGGAGATTCTTCAATCCTGCAAATATAAGGGATCCAAGAAATTTTGTAGTAGATCCTGATACTGTGCTTTCCGGAGGAGAGTTCATAAGAAAAGAAAACGGTGATTGTGTTGAAGTAGTCGGTCCGGATGGATTAACTTCTCAAAAATTAATATATGCAGATACTTCTGAATGTGAAGATACAGGAAGGGGTACTCCCGTTTTTGGTACACAAAGGGTAAGAATAAGTGGAAATGTAATAATTGAAGTAGATCTTTTAATTTTAGATTGCAGAGATAGAAGAGTTACCTTAACGGTATCATCTAATGTTCCAATAGCACCTGCTCAGGCACCAATAGTATTGACAAACTTCTTTGAGCTTTGTATACCATCGGTTAATGACTCAGCATTCTTCCCAAGATTTGCTGAATTCTGCAATATAAATTGCGAAACCAGATTAGGAACAAATAGTGTAACAAGAGATATTGATGTTTGTCCTGAAACTGGTGAAATTAGATTAGACTTGATAATAGCTATTTGTATAACCTGTGAAAAGAAAATCATAGTTCCAGTTCAATTATGTGTTCTTTCAACAGGATTCCCTGAGCTATCACCAGAAATTTCACCAATCTGTTCATCATTCCCAAGCCTATTCCCTAAACAAATCGACGAAAACAGTGGATCATACCCAGGAAGAGGAAGACGTATGGGATTAGAAGATAATAGTATAGAAGAATAATAGGTGCTAAAGCACCTATTTTCTTCTATTTACTCATATGAACCTCAAAGATTCTTTTTATTCGCCTTTTAAATACTTTGTAGCCTCATCAGCAGTATCCATTACTATCTTAGTCCATTGTTTAAGATTATCTTCGGTAAATCTGGATTTTGGACCGGATATAGATAAACATCCTATTATTTCTCCATTGATACCAAAAACCGGTGCCCCTACACAAAATACATCAAGATTTCTTTCCTCTTCATCAAATCCATATCCTTTACGCTTTATCTCATCTAATTTTTTTATTAATTCATTCTTATCAGTAATGGTAAATTCAGTATATTTCTTTAATTCAATATTATTTAATATATTATTTTTCTTCTCTTCATTCTGATAAGCCAACAATATTTTTCCTGCCCCTGTACAATGCAGGGGAGCGGATGCACCTGTCTTTGTAAACATCTTAATTGCTTTGTCACTTTCTTCCTGAGCCACATATACAATATGGTCATTATCTAAAACTGTCAAGTTAGCAGTTTCTCCTGTCAATTCCTTTAATTTCTTTAAATAAGGCTTTATTATTACGGAGATATTGTTTTTACTATAAGCCTTCATTCCAATCTGCCATAACTTCAGACTTAGTTTAAATTTCTTTGTTTTATCATCCTGATCTATGATTCCACATTCTCTTAAGGTATTCAATAAATGATAAGTTGCGCTAACACCCATACCTAAGTCCTCGCTTATTTCAGTTACCCCTAAATCTTCGGCGGATTGGGCTAAATGTTCAATCACATCTATAGCTTTAATTACAGATGCAATAGTTTTTCTTTGTTTATTCTCATTCTGCATTCAATCGTCTCCTTATTTATCTTCCAATAATTATATGATACAACATTTTTCCCATTAGTAAAAGCCTTTTTAGTATATTGAATTACTGTACAATTATTAACTTATATTATAAAATTTAATTAGGTGATATGTATGAAAATTATAAATACAATTATATCTAAAGAATTCGAAATGAATAACTATCTTAATGAATATTCAACTTGTTTTATAGATATTGAAACTACAGGGCTAAGTAGGACATTCAATTATATATACCTAATAGGTATTCTACATCATAATAGTACAAATAATGCATGGGAAATTACACAGCTGCTAGCTGACAATAAAAATGATGAGAAGATTATTTTACGTAAATTTATCAAATTCATTGCTAACTTTAGTAAAATTATTACCTTTAATGGAAATACCTTTGATATTCCATTTATAAATGAAAGGCTTAATATGTTAGATATTGATTATGAGATAACAATGGACAAGTCTTTCGATATATATAAAATAATTAAGGAAAATAGATATTATTTGAATTTAGATAGCTTAAAGTTAAAATCCTTGGAGGAGTATTTAGGAATATATAGGGATGATATATATTCCGGTAAGGATTGTATTAGATTCTATTTGGATTATGCTAAAAATAGAGATTTAGACTTAAAAAAAAGAATTTTACAGCACAATTATGATGATTTATATTATATGCTTGATGTAATGGAAATTTTAAATATCATAAAGAAAAAGAAACAAATAAATATCAATTTAGATGATAATGAAATTTCACTCATTATAGATAAAATAAATATATCTGGAGATATATTGTCTATAAATGGTTATGTGGATAATGATTTTAAGATAAGAATTATGTACTATGATTCCAATTACAATATATTATTTTATGATACTGGAAAATTTGAGCTTACACTCGAATGTTCTTTAGGATTTGTAACTCCAACTATCAAGGGTTATTTTATCGATAAAAATAAAATAGCACTATCTGATAGAATAAAAGATAGTACTATGTTCAAATTACCTTCAAATATATTATTGGTAAAGATTGATAAGGACTACTGCATGGAGAATATTAAAAATCTGATGATAGAGCTTATAAACCGCTCGCTAAAGGAGATTTAGATGACCATTTACCACATTTGTCACCATAACGTGCAAGTGTGGTACCTTCCTCAACTATTTCCAGTACCTCACATAAATTTGAGCAACCACTGCACTCAAATCCCTTTACCTCAAAATTCTTTTTATATAGGTCTAGACCTTTGAAATTAGTAAATCCTTGATTTTTAGCCTTCTCCTTACCTAAAATTGCCGCCCCTATTGCACCCATTACATCATAATTGGGTGGTACCATTATATTTTCTTTTAACTCATTTTCAAAAGAGTTCTTTATTCCTGAATTAGCTGCAACACCGCCTTGAAACATTATAGGAGGCTGGATGATTTTGCCTTTTGCAACATTACTCAAATAGTTTCTAGTCAAAGCTTGACATAATCCCTTGATTATATCTGCCTGGCTATGTCCTAACTGTTGCTTATGAATCATATCGGATTCAGCAAATACTGCACACCTTCCTGCAATTCTTACTTCATTTGTAGACTTAGCTGCATAGTCTCCAAAGTCCTTTATATCTATTCCAAGTCTTATAGCCTGCCTATCTAAAAATGAGCCTGTACCGGCAGCACAAACTGTATTCATGGCAAAATCAACTACTATTCCATCTCTTAATATGATAATCTTGGAATCTTGTCCTCCAATTTCCATAATTGTTCTAACATTTGGGTTGTAATTCAATGAAGCTATTGCGTGTGATGTGATTTCATTCTTGACTACATCTGAACCAACTATAATTGAAGCCAAATACCTTCCACTTCCTGTGCATCCAACACCATTAATTGAGTCCTCACCATATTGTTCTGCCACTTCTCTTATGCCTTCTTTAATCATATCTATTGGTTTTCCCTGAGTTCTTAGATACTGTTTATATATATTTTCATTGTTTTCATCTATTAATACTATATTGGTACTTACAGAACCAACATCTATTCCAAGATAATAATTATCCAACGCATATTCTCCCTTCTCTTCTTTTGCTAATTAAATCTGAGAAAGCCTCCAACCTTGTATTTAATCCTGCTTCCCCAGTCATCTCATCAACAACTAACGTCATTATTGGGAAATTTAAATCTGTCTGAACGCTTTTCAATATACTTTTAGCTACTATTTCAGGCATACAATTCAATGGAAGTATCTGAATAACACCATCAAAGCCCATATTATGATAGTAAACTGCACTCCCAACAGTTTCTCTTCCATGTCCACCTACCATATCTCTAAGATATGGTTTTGCAAGCTTGAATTTTGTGTTTTCATATTTAGAACCAAATGGATATGAGATTAGATGATGTTCTAACCATTTTGTAGGTGTAAGCGATTTATCCACCAAGATATTTAATTCGCCTAACTTTCGTTCGACCTCTAAATTTACAAAGGGTTCGATTATTGTATATATTTCCCCTATAATCCCAATCCTCAAAGGATTTATCTTTTTATCCAACTCCACATTTTTAAGTTCTTCTTCAGTATTTTTAATAAGACTTTTTAGTTCATTAACACCAAAACCCTTAACAGCTTTATCATAAAAATTATCCATTATTCGATTCACTTCTTTTTTGTTTATCGCATATGCACGTATTTCATTGGAAAACTGACTTAAATCATCTGTCATCTTTATAAGGCTTAATGCTAATTTGCCTAATTTTGAGAATTTAATAGCAGATGTTGAACCTATAATCTTACCTATGTTAGATTTAAAATCAGAAAAACTTTCCTTTGGAGAATCTATAACAATAAAATCAACATTATAACCTAATTTTTTCAAAATATCTCTTTGTAAAAGTGGATACAGCCCAAATCTACATGGACCACAACTCCCGGTTAATATTATAGTATCTGCGCCTTTCTCTATGGCCTCTATATAATTACCTATAAATATCTTGAAAGGCAAGCACATCATTTCAGGTGAATTTTTAATTCCGATTTCCAATGTTCTTCTACTACAAACCGGAGGTGGAATTACCTCATGACCTAATTCTTCTAAAAATGCCTTGCCTGCTATATAAACATTACCTAGATGAGGAAAAGTTATCTTCAATTTCAGACCTCCATTTCATCATATCTAAAAATGCTTCAAACCTAGTATTAAATCCTGCTTCCCCCGTTTGCTCATCAAATGTCATAATCATTATAGGAACATTGTTTTCATGAGCCTTATTTTCAACAATATTTATAAGAACTGAATCGAGACCACATCCAAAGGCACTTAAATATATGATTCCATCTATATTTTTATTTTCAATAAGATAAAAAGCAGAACCAACAATTCTTCTACCATGTGTCCAAAAGATTCTCTTAGATAAATTACCTGAATAAAATCTTTTATCAGATTCTGAAACGTCCTCAGCTAAAACGATATCTACGCCCTGTTCACACAGTTTCTTTATAATATCCATATTGATAAAACTGTCAAATACGTTATACGAATGACCTAAAATAAGTAATTTTATTCTATCCTGATTACCTTTTCTACAGTAGGTTGAAGGTAAAATATTTGACCTTAGCCAGTTAGTATGATCCTTATATGATTTCATAGCATCATTATATGCACTATCTATTTTTTTATTATTCTTAGTAAACATCTTACCTACTTTATGTGCTGAACTCTTTAAGTCGCATGAATTTTTTAGAACTATTTTAGGGGAAATAATCATAGGAAGATTGTCAATGCTATGGAATACCATATTTGCAATGCCTAAATGTTTTGGGCAATTGTACTCTCGTTTATAAAGACTTACATATTTAGGGATAAATATATAATCAACCTTATCTCTTAAGCTACTTACATGCCCATGAAATATTTTTACAGGTAAACAGGCTTCATCAACACAGTTTTCAATTCCAGAATCCAATATTTCTTTGTTGGTCTTAATTGAAGAGATTACTTCAACATCCAGATTATTAAAGAATGACCCCCAAAAAGGATAATACTCATAATAAAGCAATCCTCTTGGGTATCCTATTTTTGTCATATTTTTCACCTCACTCATATATCATTGACATAAAGTAAGAGAAATAATCCAAAAAATTAAAAAAACAGATTAAGATAATCTGTTTTTTATGGTGGGCCTTCAGGGACTCGAACCCCGGACCTACCGGTTATGAGCCGGGCGCTCTAACCGACTGAGCTAAAGGCCCATATTTATTCAATTCACAATTCACAGTTCTCAATTCACAATTATTAGGGTCTATCTCTTGGGCATTAAACCCGAGATACCTCGACTACAATCGGAATGACAACCTTGTACATTGTCAATTGTGCATTGCTAAATAGTAGGCACGCTACACAAATTTGTTCACTCACTACGTTCGTGCAAATTTAGTGCTGCTACATCTGACCTACATCAATTCACTATCGTTCATTGTGTTAGGTCATGATGGTGGGCCTGGGTGGACTCGAACCACCGACCTCACGCTTATCAGGCGTGCGCTCTAACCACCTGA
>DAIUFH010000098.1:0-6702 GCA_036844705.1 Tissierella sp. | reverse complement strand
TCTCCATTTTTTAAACCTGAGGAATTAGCTTCGTCCATATCTATATGCATCTCTAAACTATATTTATCTGAAACCCTCACAAGAACATTATAAAATGCTGTTTTTCTTATACCTTCAGATATTACGGTTACCATTTCTCCATTTTGGAATCCATGTTCCTTGGCATAATCCTCTGGTATGTGTATATGTCTTAAGGCAACTATAAGACCCTTGTCTTTTTCTATACTTCCTTTTGGACCTTCAATAATTATTCCTGGAGTATTTTCTATATCTCCAGATTCTTTCACTGGAGTTTTTATCCCTAATTTGAAACTATCGGATACAGAAACTTCAACTTGGGTATCCTTTCTTACAGGTCCTAGTATTCTTACCTTTTCAAATTTGCCTTTTGGTCCTTTTATAACTACCGTTTCTTTAGAGGCAAATTGCCCTGGTTGACTTAAATCCTTAAACTTCGTTAGCTCATAGCCATATCCAAACAAATTGTATAGATCTTCTTGACTAAGATGTACATGTCTATTAGATACTCCCACAGGGATTAAGCCCTTTTCTTCTTCAAGTTTCTTTTCTACTTCTAATACAATTCTTTTAATCAAGGCTTCATCGATTTTCCCCATATAAAGTTCTCCCTCCATAAGCTATAAATACCTCTAAATTATTTTGTTTCTTCTACTTGTACATGTGGTAATATCTTTTCTGTATCCATATGTGGTCTTGGAATTACATGTACTGAAACTACTTCCCCCACTCTTTCTGCTGCTGCAGCTCCTGCATCAGTAGCTGCCTTAACTGCACCTACATCTCCTCTTACCATTACTGTAACTAATCCTGAACCTATTTTTTCATATCCCATTAATTGAACATTTGCTGATTTTGTCATAGTATCTGCAGCTTCTATAGCTCCAACCAATCCTTTTGTTTCTATCATTCCTAATGCTTCTCCCATTTGTTATTCCTCCTTTTATTTTTTATTGTGAATACAAAGTGCTCTAGGCTCTCCTTTTTTCCTTGGACATTTAGGATCTCCACAAATATTGCATATATTTTTATCACTTTTATTTAAATAAACATTATCTATTTTTTCTTCAACTTTTTCCTCTATTAATTCTTCTTTTGTTTCTTCTTCAACTTCCTTGACTTCACTACTATCTTCTACTTCTATATCCTCGTTTTCACTTTTCTCCGTCTCTTTAAAATTTCCAACGGTGTCTAAGCTATTTATCAACTTTTCAATTTCATCATGGGGTCTAGGTATAACAAGTGTACTCCATATCTTATTCACTTTAGCTGCTGCAATACTTCCAGCTTCAACTGCAGCTTTAACTGCTCCTACATCTCCTGCAAACTTTACAGCGACAAGTCCATAGCCTTTTGTTAATTCATATCCTAAAAGCTTAACATCAGCCGATTTCACTCCAGTATCAGCAGCCTCAATTGCTGCAGCCAATCCAACGGTTTCTATTATACCTAGTGCGGACTTAAACAATATTACACACCCCCTCTTTGCTTTCATATATTTAAACATCATCAGAAAATAGTTTAAATGGGATTCCTTTTATTAATCTTGCTGCATTAGCACCTAGTTTTCTTAAATTATGATATCCATCTTTTATATTTAAGCTAAACAAAGGCTCCTCTTTACTTAACTTCTGATAGTGCACTACAATATTCCCATCTTTACCTATGCCAATACCTACACCTAATCTTGAATCCTCCGCTGCCTTGTATCCTAATTCTATTGAGCTTTCTAAAGGCTTGGGTTCCATATAGTATGGAATACCCTCTTCCTCAATTCCCCATAGTAGCTGATCATATATGGACTTATCCCTTATTTGTGATGAATAATAAATATTAATTGTAGGTTTATCAACATTATTCATTTTTCATATCCTCCCCATATGACAATACAAGACCTGTTGCTACGGCATTTCTAGCCCCTTCAACACTTCTTATATTGGCCCTACCCGATACTATTCCATATTGAGATAGCGCATCGGTAACCAATTGAGGAACTTCAAAATCTAAAGCTGAACCGCCTAATAATACGACATATTCAATGTCCCTTATATTTCCCGTTTTGCTAACCATCTTCAAAGCTCTTATTGCATTAGTTACAAATACCTTCTGTTTACTAGCTTTCCTAACTATCTTTATCTTTTCTAAAGAATGATCACTTGGTATAGGTATCATATTTCCTTCTTTTAAGATTACTACCCTTGCAAAAACTTTAGGATCTAGTTGCTCTTCAAAAAATTCTACAGAGCCATCTTCATGCCTAATATGGAAAAGACTTTCTACTTTAGCAAGTGGATATTTCTTTATATCTTCGGCTAGACCAAAATCCTCCAACCCTAATTCAGAATTTATGAGCATAGTAACCATGTTGCCTGCACCTGCTAAATGTATAGATTTTATTTTTCCATTGTTATCTATAACAGAGGCATCTGTAGATCCTGCCCCCATATCCAATATTGCCAGAGGGGTACTACTACCAGGAGTTGTAAGAGCACCCCTTATAGCCATGTCTGCTTCTATTCCACCAACTTCAACTTTAACTTCTATAGATTTTTCTAATTCTTCTGCTATCATGCTCATCTGTAATCTATCAGATTTCACCATAGCTGCCATTCCTACTGCATTTTCCATGGAAAATTCTCCTGCAACTCCTCCTTTTACTTTTTGAGGAACAAAAGTATCAACAGCTAATAGGTCCTGTATCTTAATTTCACGTGGATTATGTTTTGTAAGATTTGCCATCACCTGTCTCACTCTCTCCAACATTCCCCCTGCATTGGTACCAGGTTCTCCATTTATATCGAGAATTGGATAACATGATTTTAAGACATCCATTATAGCAGAAGCTCCTTCTTCTACATCTACAGACATTCTTCTCTTTTCGCCGATTACGTTTATCTTACCTGATGGAATCCTCTTTTCCTTGACATCTCCTTTAGGAGTTTTTATTACAACAGCCGACCTATTTCCTATAAGAGCCCTAGCTATAGGAACTATCATTTTAGTTTCTTCTGGAGTCAATCCAAATTGAGTAGCTATACCAAAAGGATTTGAAAGAACTTCTACTATGCCACCAACAGGCGCTACTTCTATAGCAGTTTTAACCCCTTCATGTACTTTATCTATTAAAGCTACTTCATCTACTATTGGTATAGTTTTAGTCAATCTATTGTTAACTAAAACTCCATCATCTTTTTGCAGTATAGCTCCTTGTATATCCTTTCCATCTTCTAAGGCTTCATTTATTAGGAATACAGCTTCCATAAAATCCACTTCTTTTGGAACTATAACTATCAATGACTGCTTGTCATCATATTCTCTTAGCCTTCTAATGTCTATGGTATAGCCAACACCTAGTCCAATTCCGCCAGGTGTAGAAGGATTATGCCCTATCATTGTAGATTCCGTTATAATAGTCTCTGTTATAGTTTCCATCGCTACATCACCAATTACCGGGGCAGCTTCATTTATTCTAATTAAATCTACGTCTTTAATATTTATATTTGCCTTATCAAGTGCTTGTTTAAGGGAAGCAAATATTCCATTAATATTTTCACGTGTACCCTTTATACCAGTAGTTTTAACAATACTACTAGATAAAAACTCCATATTATCATCATAAATTCTAGCTAAAGCTGTCTCTGTAGTAGCATTTCCTATATCTATACCTACTATCAACTCCATCTATAAAACCTCCTGGTTGCGTATGAATACACATAATTAATCTCTTCTCAACATATTCCTTTTTTCATATACCTCTGCTGCTTCTTTTACAAAATTGCTGTTTATTGTTGCATTGTATTTTTCTTCCAATTCATCTGCTATATCTAGCAGTTCTTGTTTAGTCGATCTATTTGGTCTTAATGCATTGTATATTTCTAATATTCTCTCATCTGAGATAGCTATAAGCTCAGATGCTCTTCTTAAATTTTTGGCAAATGCATCCCTGTTTACTCCTTCAGCCACCTCTGCTTGTAATTCCAATGTTTCTGGTGATATTCTAACATCAGTAGACTTAATCTCTCCATTTAAAACATTCTCTAATGTTATATCTTCCAACTTCTTATTTGTAGGAGTCTTAATCAGTTCTGGGCGTTTTTTTGCTAAAGGATAATCTCTCTTGGCATCTATTTTTGCCCCTAGGGATTTATTTTCACATTCCTTGGATACTTTCTTATCTGAATCATCTTTCATTGACATCATAACTTGCTTAACAACTTCTTCTATCATCTTTTCTTTATTCATTACATTCACCTCCAATAGTTAAAACTCTACCTTAAGTTCTACAGATTTACCATTCAAGTCCACATGCTCTGTTTCTTTTATATGAAGAAGTGCTGCTAACGCTTGGTACTTTGGTCTTGCCATTTGATCATTTAGAGTAGGCACTGGATTTGGTGATTCTCCCTTTGCATACTTTGCTGCATTTTTCCCTATAGCCCTATATACATCTAATGTTATTACTGGCGCTTGTGGGAAAAGCTCTAAGTTGCTTAATGGTTGCAAATCTTTTTGATGAATGATAGCAGTACCTTTTGACTGCAACCCTATGCCAATACCTGAACCACTTAACTTAGCCGCTTCAAGTCCTATAAAAGCAACGTCCGAAGTTTTGTTTACTCTAACAACCCTAGCCTTTAAGCCTTCCTCTTCTATACCTGCAATTATTTCTTTTAACACCTTATCATGAGGTAAATGGATTATGGTTTTGTTTTGGTATTTTGCAAAAGCTGGAGCTATTCCTATAACTATTTCATCACTTCTAGTTCCTTTTTTAGCTACTCCTATTTCTTCCATCTTTAAACTCCCCAATGAAACTGGTTCTATTTTTTCATCTTTTGATATTGATTTATCATTAATATTTAAGTTTTTCATAACTTCATCAATTATTTCGCGAATGATCTTTTCATCAACAGCCATTTTATTTCCTCCCTTCAGGATTTAATTATTCAAAATCTTCTGGACTTTTAGCATTTCTAATATTCTTTATTTCGTCCCATCTTTCTTCACTCATCCTGTATCCTGTGCCAGGTCCCATATAGTCATTACAATTGTTTACTGCACTTATAACATTATAATCCTTGTCTAATATAGATGAAGTATGAAGATAATCTCCTGAAACCCTCTGTTTCAACATATTTAACACTCTCTCTGCTATATCTTCAAATTTATTTTCATAAAGTGCTTTTACTACATCTACTCCTGTTATTCCTCTATTCATCATTTCTTCAGCAGCTTTAATATCTTCTACCATATTTCTTTCTGGCATATCTTTGCTTCCATCAGCATATGTTGCCGCTTCTACTTCTTCATCAGTTATAGTAGGAAGTCCTAAACCTTTAAATACTGCTTGTATAGCCTTAGCTGCTTTATTTCTAATAGCTATTGCTTCTTCTTCAGTAATTGGTTTTAATCCTCCATCTACTTTTAAATCTCTTTGAATAATATTGTAATCGTCAAAATCTGATGAATCAAAATTTGAACCTGCAAACATATTGTCATAATTTGGAACTGCACTATAACCTGAGAATATAAAATCAGTTCCAGGTAGCATTTGCATTAAAGTCCTTGCTGTCCTTCTAATTGGTGAATGTGAGAAAGTCTGGTCATTTCCTGATGCTACCTCTAAATCCAACATTGTAGTTATAAGGTTTTCTGCAAGTACAGCTCTAATACCAGAAGGAACTGAACCTGGAACACCTATACAACTTATAGAACCATTTTGCAATCCTTGAACACCTGCACCTCTTGCAATATATATACATTTTGCCTCTAAATAAAGCATTGACTTTCCTTCAGCATTTCCCATCAATACTTCTGCACCTGTACCAGAAGTAAATCTCATTTTAAGTCCTCTTGATGCATAAGCTGAAGCTAAAAATGCTTTAGACCAAGGAGTATCATCACCATCTACGAAAACTTTTTCTGTTCCATATACAGATACTGTTTCAGCATAACAAGTTAAACCTCTCATACCTAATTCCAATTCTGTAGCTTCCTCTACTGCACATTGAGTTAATACTCCACTTCTTCCAACTTGCGAACCAACTAATAATGCCAAAGCATTAAATGGAGCATATCTTACTACTGCAACTGTTGTTTCCATTTCATCGAATCCTCTTAAAGCCGCTTCTGCCGCATCAGCAGCTATTTGAACTGGATTATCTTTAACATTAGTTACGTGACATTGGTTTGATGGGGTTTTTCTAGCTCTCATCTTCTGTAATGCCATCATCATCTCAACTACATTCATCTTTGAAACTACATCCACCATCTTTGCTGGTGTCATAGCTGTAGTAAGTTTTATTATCTCTTCTCTTGGTATATTTACATCTACTATTCTTTTTGCCATTTCAGTAGAATTTATTTTCATCACTTCAAGGGCTTTATCTAAATTTATTGCATAATCTGCAATAAACAAATCTATCATGTCAAAATCTTCACGTTTTTTCCCATCTAATTCGACTACTTTTCCGTTTTCTATCTTAATACTTGGCTCTGGGTCATTTGGACTATTCATTGCTATCAACCCAACTTCAGGCCATTCCTTTACGAATCCATCTTTATTTACATCTCGCTTTTCAAGAATTTCAAATCTTTTAGATCTTTTCATTTTCATTTCCCTCCTTTTGACACTAAATATATGGTGTTGTAGTAGATTTTGGTTCGGCACCCAAAGTTCCCAAT
>DAIUFH010000097.1:0-6824 GCA_036844705.1 Tissierella sp. | reverse complement strand
AAAAAATTTATTGCAAAAAGCCTTAGGAACTCAACGTGCAAAGGAAATCATGGATGTATTGAATCAGATGAAGCAGAGTGAAAAACCATTTTCCATTGCTCGTAAAGCAGATCCAAGACAATTGACTAATTTGCTGATTAATGAACACCCGCAGACTATAGCTCTTATTATGTGTTATTTACAGCCTGAGAAGGCTGCCTTGGTACTGTCACAGTTTCCAGTTGAATTGCAAACTGAAATAGCGGAAAGATTAGGTACCATAAGTGGGACATCACCAGCCATTATAAAGAAGATTGAGAAGATAATGACGGATAAGTTCTCCAGCCTTATAGAAGATGATTCTGAATCAATTGGTGGAGTAAAAACATTGGTTGAAATATTGAATTCAGTAGACAGGGGAACTGAAAGAAATATCATCAGCACTCTTGAGGAAACACAACCGGAATTGGCAGAGACTATTAAATCAAATCTATTTGTATTTGAGGATATAGTGAATCTTGATAAAGCATCTATTCAAAGAACCTTGCGTGAAGTTAGTAATGAGGATTTGGCTCTTTCACTAAAGGGTGCTTCGGAACAGGTGGCTAATGCAATATTTGGAAATATGTCGAAACGTGCTGCTGAGTTGTTGAAGGAAGATATTCAATTCATGGGACCTGTAAGACTTTCTACTGTAGAGGAAGCACAGCATAGAATAGTTGGAATTATAAGAAGACTTGATGAGGCTGGCGAAATAATCATAGGTAGAGGTGATCAGGATGCAGTTGTTGTATAACGTTATTAAAAATGGACAGATTGCATACGGCCAAAAAGGTGTTGTGGTTGCTGATATAAAAATAGAGAATCACATTGAAGATGAAAAAAAAATCGAAGAACATACTGAAGAAACTGTAAAGGCTACAGAGGATTCAGACAATTCGACAGCAATCGATATAGAAAAAATCTATGCCGAAATCAAGGAGCAATTGTATCGTGAAAATGAAAAGGAAAGGAAATCCTTGATTGAAAAGACTATGGCAGAGCTAAAAGAAGAGGCTGAAGGCATAAAAAAAGAGGCTCAAAAAAATGGATACAGAGACGGTCTTCAGGCAGGTTATAAAAAAGGAATGAAGGAATGCACGACTGAATGTGATGAGATGAAGAAATCAGCCATTTCTCTTATTCAACAAGCAAAAGAGGAAGTTGAGTCCTATTTTAACGAGAATAAAGATAAAATCATACAATTGGCAGCAGATATGGCAGAATGTATTGTTCACAATAATATAGATTCATCAGATGAAAATATTTTGTTGCTGATTAAGCCGATTATACAGCTCTATGAAGACAACGAAAACATAATAATAACTTGTGCCCCGGAAAATGAGGAATTTTTAAGGAGCAGGGTTAGCGAGTTAGCTACAATAAATAGAAATACCAGATTTACGATTCTAAGTGATGGAAATTTAAAGAAGAATGATTGTATTATTGAGAATGAAAACAAGATTGTAGATTTACAAATTAGAAAGCAAATAAATTCTATTGTTGATGATATAAAAAATATGGAGGACTAACTTTTTGTTTGATATACCATATGAAAAATATTCTAATTACATAAAAAGGAAGAGTCATTATGAAATATTGGGCAAGGTTACTCAAGTAATAGGCCTAATTATAGAAGTAGAGGGTCTTCAGGTTTTCGTAGGGGAAGTTTGTGAGATATTTATCAAATCTTCTAATAAAAAAGTATTAACAGAAGTAGTTGGTTTTAAAGATAGTTCTGTTCTACTAATGCCCCTTAATGAGACTAGCGGTATCGGTCCAGGTTGTTTAGTCAGACCAACAGGAATGTCCCTTAAGGTTAGGATAAGTGACAGCCTCTTGGGTCATACTTTAGATGGCTTGGGAAGACCAATGGATATGGAACCAATAAGCAATGGTCAGCTATATAGTGTCGATAGAACACCACCAGATCCATTTGAAAGAAGAAAAATAGATCGTATAATGAGTACTGGTGTAAAAGCTATTGATGGCACATTGACCTGTGGCGAAGGACAGAGAATTGGTATTTTTGCCGGCAGTGGTGTTGGAAAAAGTACTTTGCTTGGAATGATAGCGAAATATTGCGAAGCAGATGTCAATGTTATAGCTTTGGTAGGGGAAAGGGGCAGGGAAGTTCTTGAGTTTATTGAGAAGGATTTGGGACCTGAAGGATATAAAAAGTCAGTGGTAGTTTGTGCTACATCTGATCAACCACCATTGGTAAGATTGAAGGGTGCTTTTGTTGCCACTGCAATTGCTGAATATTTCAGAGATCAGGGCAAGAAAGTCATGCTAATGATGGATTCAGTAACCAGATTTGCAATGGCTCAGAGAGAAATTGGACTAGCCACTGGAGAACCGCCTACGACTAAGGGATATACACCTTCTGTATTTGCTATGATGCCTAAGCTCTTAGAAAGAAGTGGGATGTCTAAAAATGGTTCTATTACAGCATTTTATACGGTTTTAGTAGAAGGTGATGATATGAACGAGCCTATAGCCGATGCTGTAAGAGGTATATTGGACGGGCATATTGTACTATCTAGACAAATAGCGGCAAAGAATCATTTCCCGGCCATAGATATTCAGAACAGCATCAGTAGAATCATGAAAGAGATTGTAAGCGATGAGCATTATGGGCTTGCAGGGGAGTTGAAGGAAAATCTTGCGACCTACGCTGAATCTGAGGACTTAATTAATGTTGGTGCTTATATAAATGGAAGCAATCCTATAATTGATAGGGCTATTTCACTCAATACACCTATAAATAAATTCTTAAAACAAGATATAAATGAACATTTTATATATGAAGATTCATTGATGATGTTAAAGAAACTTATTAAATCGAAGGCAGAAGATTAGAGAGGAATGGTTTGAATGAAATCATACAACTTCTCCATGGAAAGGGTCTTGCAATGGAGAGAAAGTTTAGAGAAGAGTAGTATGGAAAAGTTCGCAACAGTACAAAATGAGCTTAATCATGAAAAATACATATTAAATGAACTATATAAGGAATATGAAGTAATAAAAGAAAAGGGGCTCAAGTGCAAAAATATAAATGAATTGAAGCAAGTTCAATTTTATAAACAAGATATCGAAGATAAGATTGAGATGCAAAAAGAAATCATAGAAAAAAAGAGCGAAGAACTTGAAGCAATGAGACTCGAATTGGTAGAAGCACAAAAAGACAGAAAGATAATGGAAAAACTCAAGGAAAGAGACTATACAGATTATCAAAATGAAGTGAAGGCCGTAGAACAGAAACAATTAGATGAGATGGCAGTATTGAAGTTCAAACCCGGTGCTCTTCACGGCTAATGCTGGCAAAGCGAATTATCTCACCATGCTGTCATGCTGAGCGTAGCGAAGCATCTCGGGTCTAGTGGCTTTGTCATCCTGAGTGTAGTCGAGGAATCTCCGAGTTTAATATTGAAAGGAGGTGAAAACATGAATGTAGCCAGTGTACAAATTCAGCAACAAAATACTTCTGATGGTAATAAGACAAATAAGGCAAAAGGCGATGAGTTTACACAAATATTTAATAGCACCGTGTCAAAAGTAGGAAGTATTGAAGCTAAGGAAAAAGAAGATGAAACTGAGAAAGAATCAGAAATCCTTAATTTGCTTGGACTTATGAACATGCCTATGGTGGAAAAAATTGAAATGCTTAATCTGGAAGACATTGAAATAGATGCCATAGACACAATAAGTACAGACAAATCATTGACAGTAGGTGATGAACAGCAAATCAATATTCCTGTAGAGTTGGGGGAAAGTGTAAATTTCAATGCTGTTGAAGATGAGGTATTACCATCTAAGATTAATAATGAATCATTTACAGCTTTGGAGGATACAGATATTTTATCAGATGTAAAAGCTGAAGATAATCCCTTGGAAAAGGAAATCATAGCCGATCTACCTAAAAAGGATAATGAAAAACCCGAGTTGCTAAATAATAAATTTGAAAATCTAGAGTATGTAAAACAAAAGCATCTAAATAAAGATGCTATTAGTAAGGTTGATGAATATTCTCTTGAATTTAAAGACAAAGATGAGGGGCTGGAGCAAAAGACTATAAAGCTTGATTCAAAGGATGTAAAGGTCAATGATTTGAGCCTGACAAATAACCAGATCAAAGATGTGACAGGGTCAAATACTGAATTTAAGGTAGAAGCACCAAAACTCGAAGTTGCTAATGATAATATCCAAAGAGTTCAGGATGCAATTGTCCAGTTGATGGAAACAACAACAGATAGAGATACAAGTGTAGTGAAGGTAAAGCTATACCCTGAGGAGCTCGGTACTGTTGATGTTACTTTAAAGATGACTGATGGAAAACTTACAGCAAAGATTTTAGTGGATAATGACCATGTTAAGGGATTATTTTCAAGTAAGGTAAATGAATTAAATGAAAGCCTTGTAAAACAAAATATCCATATTGAAAAGATAAACATAGACATAGATTCATCTGCCAATACAAATCTTGATTTTAATTTTAACAACAATGGAGGCTTTAATCATTATAAGAGAAATTATTCGAGAAAGAATTATTTTAATGGATTCGAAAATAATACGATAGTATCTAAAATTCAGGATTCAGGAGCTAAAGGATTAGGAGAAATCAGTATCTTAGCTTAAGGAGGTTTGAAAATGGAGGTATATAATACTGCAAATGTTAATCAACAATATTCTACTAGCAACACTTCTGGAAGCAATTTGGCAGTAGAGGATTTTCTTCAGATAATGGCAGCTGAGATAAAGAATCAAAGTCCAATGGGTGGAGAATCAGGTAGCGGAAGCAAGACAGATTACCTTTCACAGCTTGCACAGTTTACTATGCTTGAGCAGATGAATACAATTTCTGATGGCATAAATCAGCTAAGTATGCTGAATCAAGTAAGCTTAATAGGAAAAGAAGTTACTATTTATAATGGGGAAGAGAATATCAAGGGAGTTGTAGAGAAAGTAAAGTTCTATAATTCTACTGTTATTTTACAGGTTGACAATGAGGACTATCCTATAGGGCTGCTAATGGAAGTATCAGATGGTACTGGTGAAGAAGAGGTGTCAGAATGAGCTTTAGAATAGAGAGAGGGCAGATAATCCCTTCGTCTGACAGTAGGGTAAATAGTAAAAGTAATTCTAATGTTGATTTTCAAAATATATTACAAGAAAGTATAAATAAAAATGATAATATAAAAATTTCTGCCCATGCTGAACAGAGAATGTTGGAAAGAAATATTAGACTTCAGAAAAATGACATAGATAGATTAAAAACTGCTATGAATGATCTTGAGCAAAAAGGAGCTAAGGAAAGCTTGATGCTATATAAGGATATGGCTTTCATTGCTAGTGTAAGCAATAGAACCATTATCACTACTATGCAGAATAGTGAAATGGATATTGTGACAAATATCGACAGTGCAATAATTGTTAAATAGTGGCTGGACCTTATGGAAGCCACATACCCGCTGATTGACAGAAGCGGAGTAAATTCTGGGAGGTAAATACATGTTAAGATCGTTGTATTCAGGTATAAGTGGAATGAGAGGATTCCAAACAAAGATGGATGTTATAGCAAATAATATTGCTAATGTAAATACTACAGCTTTTAAATCAAGTAGGATAAGTTTCCAAGACATGTTGAGTCAAACAACAGCAAATGCTTCGTCACCTACGGGAAATGGCTTAGGAGGTATAAATTCAAAGCAAATAGGACTTGGAGTTAAGGTTGGCTCAATAGACATGATGATGGGTGGAGGAGCACTACAGCCAACAAATAGAGATTTGGATTTTGCTATAGAAAATGAAGGGTTTTTCGTAGTTTCATCTGATGTATCAGATGTTGACAGTGAATCTCCCTTACTAGAGGATGCAACAGTAGGGACTATTCAATATACAAGAGATGGGGCCTTCTTTAGAGATTATGAAGGGAATTTAGTTAATGCTAGTGGACAGAGAGTTTTAGGATATGTTACTGGTGGTTTAGTAGTAGATGAAGACAATCCAAATCCAGAAGTAATTGATCCAGAAGAATTAACAGATGGAGACTATCAAGATTTTCTAAAGCCTTTAAAGATTGCAGATATTGATGAAGATGGAGGAGAACTTCAAAGTTTTTCAATAGATACTTCAGGAAAGATAATTGCTGTATATAGTAGTGAGGAAGGTGCAACAACTCGTATACTGGGGCAAATTGCTATTACTAAATTTAGTAATCCTGAAGGATTAACAAAGGCTGGAGGAAATACTTTCAATGAATCCAACAATTCAGGTAGAACGCAGTTTGGATTGGCTGGAGCAAATGGCTTCGGTAATATACGCCAGGGCTTCCTAGAAATGTCCAATGTAGACTTAGCAAATGAATTTACAGAGATGATAGTAGCAAGTAGGGCTTATTCAGCAAATTCAAGAAGTATCACAACTTCAGATGAAATGCTCCAAGAATTGATAAACCTTAAAAGATAGTTAAGAACTAAGAACTAAGAGCTAAGAACTAAGAACTAAGAACTAAGAACTAAGAACTAAGAGTTAAGAGGTAAATGAAAACCCGAGATCCTTCGAAAGCATTGATTATACTGCTGACTCAGGATGACAAGAGTGTGTGTTCCAAGGATAAGTGAAGGATTCACGATGACAGGACTATGTTATTTTTAGCGAAGAGAAAAACCCGAGATCCTTCACGGGTAAGGTTTATACTGCTATCTCAGAATGACAGGAGAAGATAGTTAAGAACTAAGAGGTAAGAGGGAAATGAAAACCCGAGATCCTTCGAAAGCATTGATTATACTGCTGACTCAGGATGA
>DAIUFH010000096.1:0-6870 GCA_036844705.1 Tissierella sp. | reverse complement strand
AACATTTCTCAGAACAGAATATCATAATATTTGCCTCCTACAATAGAATGTTTATATATTTTCTCCAATACAATTTAAATTATCCTTTTATTAGCTTAAATTAGACATTTGAAATATTATGTAAATTTGTTATTATATAATTAATATTATACTAGGGAGGAAATTCAATGGAGATTGGGAAAGTACCAAATGGGTTGTTGGAGAAAATTGTATTTTCAAATATAAAATTTAAGAGAGAGGAAGTACTGGTAAGTGCTGCTATTGGAGAGGATAATGGAATAATAGATTTTGGTGAGTATGTTTGTGTAGTAAGCACAGATCCAATTACCGGAACTACAAAGGATATTGGCAGACTTGCAGTGCATATATCATGCAATGATGTAAGTACCAGTGGAGCAGAGCCTATTGGTATTTTACTAACTATACTTTGTCCTCCTGAAACAACAGAACAGGATCTTGAAATAATTATGAGAGATGCCTCCAAGGCAGCTGCTGAAATCAATGTAGAGATAATAGGTGGGCATACGGAAGTAACTGATAGTGTGAATAGAGTCATAATAAGTACTACAGTAATTGGAAAACAGCTTAAAAGCAAGCTCCCAAATTATGATGATATAAAGATAGGAGATAAAATAGTTATCACAAAGTATTCAGGAATCGAAGGAACCTCTATAATAGCTAAGGAATTGGAGGATAAGCTAAAGGGAATTATTGGAGAAGAAAGATTAGATGCAGCTAAAAAAATGGACTCAATGCTTAGTGTTGTAAAGGAAGGAATTGCAGCTGGGAAACATAATGCTAAGTATATGCATGATATAACTGAGGGAGGAGTTTATGGAGCTGCATGGGAAGCATCAGTTGCAACTAAAAAAGGTATTTTAATATATGAAAATCAAATTCCTTTTATGGACATAACTTTAGAAATAGCAAGTATTTTGAATATAAATCCATATAGATTAATATCAAGTGGAAGTATGTTAATGATTATAGGTGAAGAGGATTTACGTTTATTACAGCAAGAGCTAAATCAATATAATATTAAAGCAACTGCCATAGGTGAGATAATTGAAGATGGAATATATCTTATAAAGGATGGAGTTAAGTCAGAGATAACTCCTCCAGAGAGTGATGAATTGTACAAAGCGTTGAAAGAGAAGTGAGAACTAAGAGTTAAGGAGTAAGAACTAAGAGATAAACCCGAGATTCTTTGTTGGAGAGGGTAATCCTGTCCATCTCAGAATGACTTTTTTGTCATACTGTGCAAGGCGAAGCATCTCGGGTTTAATCTTTTAATTGTGAACTGTGAACTGTGCATTGTGAATTGTGAACTGTGAATTCTATATTACATTATGATTACAAAATAGCCAATTCGTTGACATAATAATTCATGAAATGATATAACTTATTTAGGTAGAATATTAAAAAGGAGGCGTAAAGGAGGTTTTTTAATGAAGAAATTTTTGTTTTTAGTATCACTACTTACATTACTATTGGTAGTTAATTCTGTGGCATTTGGTGCCAATGGGGTTATAAATGTAAGTATGAATGGCAATAAGGTACAGGTCAAAGAAGTAAATATCCTAATGGATGGACAGGCCTTAAAATCGGATGTCCCATCATTTATTCATATAGATAGAACTTTGGTACCTATAAGATTTGTTGCAGAAAGATTTGGAGCTAAAGTAGATTGGGATCAACCTACAAAGACAGCCACAGTTACGCACAAGGATAAAGTAGTAAAGCTAATCATAGACAGCGATAAGGTATTATTAAATAATGAAACTAAAACTTTGGATAAAAACTCTATACCAAAGCTGGTAACCTTCGCAAACAATGATTCAAGGACAATGGTGCCAGTCAGATTTATATCTGAGATACTTGGTTATGAAGTAGGATGGGATGAGAACAGTGAGACACCTTATATCAATTCATCAGATGATATTGAGGTTATTGATTTATCACCAACCGTTGACCCAGAAGTACCTTCAAAACCAGAAACACCGGAAGTATCCCAAAAGACTACTACAATTAACAGTATTAATGTAGTTAAAGGAAGCACAGGGAAAAACAGATTAGAAATTAAAAGCAATCAGAGTATAAAATTCGAACCGTTATTTTTACCTGATTCTAATAAACTTATCATAGATATAGAAAATGCTGTACTTAAAACAAGTGAACCAGATAAGCCTAGCGAAATAAAAGTTAATGATGCAAATATTAGTAAAGTAACTTACTCACAATATAAAAGTAACCCATATGTTACAAGAATAGTAGTTGAATTACAAGATAAGGCAGATTATGGATTTTATACATCAGATGATGGAAAGACAACTATATTAGCAATCGAAGACTACAAATTCAATAATATAGAGATTGATAAGTCTGGAAATGAAGCATTGGTAATCGACAATGTTGAGGGTATACAATACAATGTGATTAAATTGAAATCACCTGAAAGAATAGTTATAGATTTGCTTGATACCAATTTAACTCAGAAGGTATATGAATATAATCTTCAAGTTGGATTTGTAAATAAGGTGAGAGTATCCCAATTTTCAGGGGACAATAACTATAGTCCTAATGACAGGATAGTAAGAATAGTATTAGATGTTGTAGACGGTGTAAAGGATCCTAATGTAATCGTAACAAGAGATGGAGACAAATTAATCATTACTCCGGAAAAGAGCATCTGGGATTATATCAGTTATGATGTCTCTGGAACAGATAGGTTATTGTCTATCAAAAATAATGATAAAGTAAAGTATGATATTGATTATAATTTAAATTCAAAGAGAATGGACATAACCATACCTAGTGAGGATTCAGATTTAGTAGAAGGTTTAACTTCCTTAAATGATAACTTTATTAAGGAAATAAGGGTAACAAAAAATAGCTACGATACTATAGTTTCTATTCAGTTTAAGAGAGGAATAGAATATGATGTAATATCGGATAGAAGTGCTAAACTAATTCAAGTTGCATTTAGAAGAGACCCTAACATTCCTTATAATGACAAAACAATAGTAATAGATGCAGGTCATGGCGGAAAGGATCCGGGGGCTATATCTCCTAATGGAACACAAGAAAAGAGTGTAAATCTACAAGTTGCATTGAAGGTACAACAATTACTAGAATCCATGGGATATAATGTAATTATGACAAGAACTGATGATACTTTCGTAGATTTATATGAACGAGCAAATATTGCAAATAGAAATAATGCGGATTTATTTGTAAGCGTTCATCACAATTCAACTATCAACAATGCAACTAATGGTTTAGAAATATTATATTGTCCGAGAGGTAGTGGTTCTGGTAAGACAGCAGATCAATATCCACTTGCAGAAACTATGTCTAAGAGTATACTAAGCAAAACAGGTGGTGTTGATAGGGGAATAATTCAGAGACCAGGACTTGTAGTAATTAGGGAATCAAATATGCCTGCAGTATTGGTAGAAGTTGGTTACTTATCAAACAATGAAGAAGAAAAGAGAATAATTAGTGATGCATATCAAAATAAAGTAGCAGAAGGTATAGTTTTAGGAATACAAAATTACCTTGATATGTATTAATATATAAGGGAAGGGAAACCTTCCCTTAAGAACGTTTGAAAGGGGAATCTTTTAATGTCAATAATTTTGGGATATGCATTGATATTTTTTGCTAGAGTTGCAGATGTTACCTTGGCGACCATAAGAACGCTTATGGTAGTTCAGAGCAGAAAAATGCAGGCTGCTATAGTTGGCTTTTTTGAGGTGGGCATATATATAACGGTATTAGGAAAAGTTGTAACAGGATTAGATAACCCTATGAATCTCTTGGCTTATTGTGCTGGCTTTGCCACAGGGAATATTGTAGGTATAACAATAGAAAATAAAATAGCTTTAGGAAATTTAGCTGCTCAGATTATACTAAAAACGGCGGAAAATCACGAACTAGTGACTGCATTAAGGGATAATGGATTTGGTGTTACAATAATACAAGGAGAAGGGATAAATGGTCCAAAGGAAGTATTAAGCATAGCATTGAACAGAAAGGACCTAAAAAATCTGAAAAGCTTGGTGTATTCTTATGAGAAGGATGCATTTATAACAGTGAGCAGTATAAATCCTGTAAGTGGTGGATATTTTAGTACAATTAAAAAGTAAGGTTTTATTCATAGTCTAAACCCTCCTATAATATAATATATTAGTATTATGATAGGGGGGTTATTTATGATTAACAGAAGGATATTGATATTTGCACTAATTGGAATTCTGGTTTTGTCTGGTATTACTCTTGGTAAGAAAATATTTAAAAAAGATGTGGTTGAGGAACCAGCGGAAATAGAAATTGTAAGTTCTGATAAAAACATACCTGAAGTCGTTGAAGAAGATGGCATGAGAAAAACTGTTTTATATTTTCAGGATGAAGATGGATACTTGGTTCCGGTTATGAGAAGGATACCTTGGGAAGAAGGTATTGCAAGATCTACTCTTAACAATATGGTAGACACTCCACAATTAAGAGAGGTACTTAATACGACGGGATTATTGCCAATAATTCCTTCAGGAACTACAATCAATGGAATTACAATAGATGAGGCAGGACTATGTAAAGTTGATTTTTCAGAAGAATTCTTAAATAGAGATACTAAAAAGGATGAAGAAAATCTGATAAAAGGTGTAGTATATACCCTTACGGAATTTCCGGCTGTAAAGGATGTACAAATTTTTGTTGGTGGAGCATATGTTGATACAATGAAAAACGGAACGGAAGTTGCCACAACTCTAAGCAGGGAAAATATTAACCTATTAGGTAGTCTTGAGGATGGACGCTCTAATGTAATGGTATATTATAAGGGAAGTGCTGAAACTGATTTTGACTATTTTGTTCCTGTAACAATTCCTACATTGGCACCTATGGCTAATGTATATACTGCCTTAGACCTATTATTCGAAGGTCCTCCGGAAAATACTGAACTTACTTCAGATATACCTACAGATGTTAATTTCCAAGGAGTTGAAATTAAAGATGGTACTGCATATGTAGATATTAATCTTGGAGCAGAAAGTTTGGTTACAAGAGAGGCGACCTTAGATAGTGTAATAAAGAATATTGGATTGACATTAAGTCAATTTGGTGACATTAATTCTGTTGAAGTATTGGTCGATGGAGAAATAATTAATACAGCAATTCCGGTATTTGCGAACGAATACTAAAAACAGTTCACAGTTCACAATTACAATTGAAGGATTAATTAAATAATAATAAAAAACATAAAAATGGAGATTCTAAGAGTCTCCATTTTATTTTTTGATATTACTTATGTCATCCCGACCGTAGTGGAGGGATCCCCTTATTTCAGGTATTTTCTATTTAAATATGAAATGTGCATTGTGAATTGATATGTTGTTTGATAAAATGAATTACATAGATTGGAGAGATTAAAATGAGAATAGATAATAGAAAATTTGATGAAATTAGAGATGTTAAAATAACGAGAGATTATTTAATGCATCCATATGGCTCAGTGCTTATGGAAATGGGGAATACTAAAGTTATTTGTACTGCCATGATTGAGGATAAGGTTCCACCATTTTTGAAGGGAACCGGCATAGGTTGGATTACATCAGAATATTCTATGCTCCCGGGTTCCACAATGGCAAGAAAAGTTAGAGATTCTTCTAGGGGAAGAATAGATGGAAGGAGCCAAGAGATACAAAGATTGATAGGGAGATCATTAAGAGCTGTTGTAGATTTTACAAAAATAGGTGAAAGAACTATATGGATAGATTGTGATGTTATCCAAGCAGATGGTGGCACTAGAACAGCTTCCATAACGGGTTCATTTATAGCACTGGTGGATGCCATATATAAACTACATAAAGAAGGTCATATAAAAGTATTTCCTGTTACAAAATATATCGCAGCTATTAGTGTTGGTATTGGCAAAGATGGTCCTATTTTGGATTTATGCTATGAGGAAGACCATAAAGCTATAGTAGATATGAATGTTGTCATGACAGATAAAGGGGAGTTCGTTGAGGTGCAGGGGACAGGAGAAAGGTCAACCTTTTCAAGAACTGAATTAAATACATTACTAGAATTAGCCGAAAAGGGAAATATGGAACTAATTAAGCTGCAAAGAAAATCCCTTGGGGAAATAGGAGCACTAATAGATAAGGAGTAAATATGGAAAGAAGAAAACTAGTTGTTTCTACAGGAAACAAACACAAGGTTGATGAAATTAAGAAAATTTTGTCTGATTTAGATATTGAGGTATTATCCAAAAATGATGCGGCAATTGAGGATTTTGACGTAATAGAGGATGGCAATACTTTAGAGGATAATAGTATAAAAAAAGCTAAAGCATTGGCGGATAGAAGCGATTATATGGTAATAGCCGATGATTCTGGTCTGTTTGTCAACGCATTAAATGGAGAACCCGGGGTATATTCTTCTAGATATGCGGGGGAAGATGGAAATGATGCAAAGAATAATATAAAGCTTTTAGAAAATCTTAAGGATAAAGAAGATAGAAGTGCTGCATTTAAGACAGTTATCACATTGATAACTGAAGATAAGAAGCTTTATACTGTAGAGGGAATATGTCCTGGAACTATAGGCTTTGAACCTAGTGGTGATAATGGCTTTGGATATGACCCTCTATTTATACCCGAAGGTTATAATGAAACCTTTGCTCAACTTGGTGAAGAAATCAAGAATAAAATTAGCCATAGGGCGCTTGCTTTAGAAAATTTAAAGATTATGCTTAAGGACATAATGGAGGATTGATAATGAGGATAGCAGTAGTTGGTGATACACATGGTATCGTAGGATTTGCAATGGATAAACTACAGAGCATTAAGGAATTTGATTTGTTGCTTC
>DAIUFH010000095.1:0-7117 GCA_036844705.1 Tissierella sp. | reverse complement strand
GACCCGAGATTCTTCACCTGCGGTTCAGAATGACACTAGCTGACGCCCGTATAAATAGTAACAATACTTCAATGCACATCATTAAAACGTCAATCTGAGCAAAGCAAAGAACTATAACATATAGATGTCATACTGAGCGAAGCAAAGAACTATAACGTATAGATGTCATACCAAGCGAAGCAAAGAACCATAACATACAAATGTCATACTGAGCGAAGCAAAGAACTATAACATACAAATGTCATACTGAGCGAAGCAAAGAACTATAACATATAAATGTCATACCAAGCGAAGCGAAGTATCTCGGGTTTAAGCTCTTAGTTCTTAGCTCTTACTTCTTAGTTCTTAGTTCTTAACTCTCAACTCTCCCACTAGAATCTATCATTGCGCCTATTTTTTCAGCCAGTTCTTGTGTCAAAGATTCTTTTCCAACTCTCCAGCTCCAATTATGGCCTAATGTAGAGGGGGTATTGATTCTTGACTGAGAACCAAGGCATAGATAGTCTTGCAGTGGTATTATAGCTATTTTTTCCCTGCCTTTTAAAACAGCTTCAATCAATTGTTCAATTATCACATCTTCGTCTTCTATGTTCAATTCAATATTTAAGATTTCTAAGACATATCTTTTAGAGTTATCGCTTAGCTTGTGGTACCATCCTTTCAAGGTGTCATTATCATGTGTTCCTGTATAGGCTATTGAGTTTTCTTCATAATTTTTTGGTAAATATGGATTTTTAGGATTACCATCAAATGCAAATTGTAAAACCTTCATGCCTGGGAAATTGAATTTTTTCTTTAAATCCAATACTGAATCAGTGATAATCCCTAAATCCTCTGCTATAATATTTGGCTCTTCAACCTTCTCTGTGAGGGTTTCAAACATAGGCTTACCTTTAGCAGGCATCCATTCTCCATTTATTGCATTTTCCGAGCCAGATGGTACAGCCCAAAATTCATCAAAGCCTCTAAAGTGATCTATACGAACTAAATCATAAAGATGTAAATTCCAACTGATTCTATCTATCCACCACTGGTAAGAGGTTTTATCATGATATTCCCAATCATATACTGGATTTCCCCACAACTGACCTTCGTCGGAAAAATCATCAGGAGGAACACCGGCAACTAAAGAGATATTATTTTTCTCATTCAAGATAAACAATTCTTTATATCCCCATGCTTCTACACTATCCTCTGCTACATAAATAGGCATATCTCCAATGATTTTTATTCCTTTATTATTGGCATAGTCCTTTAAATTAAAATATTGCTCATAAAAAACAAATTGCAAAAATATCCAAAAATTTATTTCGTCTTCCAGTAAAAGCTTATATTTATCTAAGGTTCTCTTATCCCTATTAGATATATCTTTAGGAAATTCATACCATGGTTTTTGATTGAAATAATACTTTAAGGACATAAACAATGAATAATCTAAAACCCAATTATTCTTTTCTGTAAATTTCTTTATATTCTCTTTATACTTTTCCTTTGAATTAATATATACCTTATGCAAGATATCATATCTATAGTTAAATTGCATTTCATAATTTATATATTCATAATTTGTATCTAATATATGACAGTCATTAGCGGATAAGATATCATCATCAATAAAATACTTTAGATCAATATAAAGGGGATTTCCGGCATATATTGAAAAAGTTGAATAAGGACTATCACCATAAGATATAGGACCTTGAGGCAGTAGTTGCCAATATTGTTGTTTTGCTGATTTCAAAAAATCTATAAAATCATATGCTTCTTTTCCAAATGTACCAATTCCATATTTGGAAGGAAGAGAGGTTATAGGCAGTAGTATTCCAGCACTTCTATTCAAATTAATCACCCCAAATTATTTACCCAATTATCAGATCAAATGAACACTTTTCTCATGTATTAGTGTATACCAAAAAGTTTTATTTAAATTTTCAAAATATTTTAAATTGCAAACGTTTTTCGATATTGACACAATCACGTTAAAGTGATAATATCAGTTTTAAATATTTTTCGAAGGATAAGCTATTGACTATTCTCTGCCAATATTATTATCTCTTCTAATCATTTTAGTAAAAGATAAAATTAAAAAATCTGAATATTCTAATCGATAACTATTTCATAAGTTAAGTGATTTGAATTGGAAAGGGAGGTAAAAATGGCAAGATATATCTTTAAAAGATTAGTTTTGATGGTGTTTTTATTACTTGGAATTACATTTATAGTATTTCTAAGTCTGTATTTAGCACCGGGAGATCCAGCTGAGCTTGTTGCCGGTCCTAATGCAACTGCTGATGATATTGCTAGAATGAGAGTGTTTTTGGGACTTGATAAACCACTATTTGTTCAATATGGTACTTATCTTTTAGGATTGTTGCAAGGGGATTTAGGAACTTCTATAACTACACGTCAGCCAATATTAAATGAAATTGCTATTAGGTTGCCATTCACTATTAACCTAGCAGTCGCAGCAATTATATTGGCAACTGTAATTGGTATACCTATCGGAATGATTGCTGCAGTAAAAAAAGATTCTTTTTTAGATCAATTGATGACAACAACTTCATTAATGGGGATATCTATTCCGAATTTTTGGCTTGGAAGCATGCTTATTTTAGTCTTTGCAGTAAAGTTAGGTTGGCTAAGTACAGGCGGAATGACAGATTTTTTTTGGACTCCAACAGGGTTTAAAGAAGTTATTTTACCGGCCTTTGCTTTAGGAACTTCTGTAGCTGCACAATTTATGAGAATTGGACGAAATGCAATGATTGGTGTATTGCAATCTGATTACATAAGAACAGCTGAGGCAAAAGGACTTAAAAAGAAAAGGATTATTTTTGTCCATGGATTAAGAAATGCACTTATACCATTACTAACTGTTTTTGGGACAAGCTTTGGAGGTTTATTAGGAGGAGCAATTGTTACAGAAAAAGTATTTGTAATCAATGGATTGGGAACATACTTATTACAATCGATAAATGCAAGAAATTACCCTGCTGTTCAAAGTACCGTTTTAATAATTGCTGTTATGTTTGTTTTAGTCAATCTGGTAGTTGATTTACTATATGTTGTAGTTGATCCTCGTATTAGCTATGAATAGGATGGTGATTTGATGCAGAACAAAAGAGGGTTTAGAGCAGGATTTAAAAAATTAATAAAAAACAAGATGGCAACATTAGCTCTTATTTTTATAATCATAATAGTTGCATTGGTGTTGTTGGCACCTGTTATCACAAACATTACCGGTTTTGACCCTGATGAGAGTATTATTACGGATAGATTGTTACCGGGATTTTGGGATTGGGAAAATGCAAATGGTCATATATTAGGTACAGACCATCTTGGACGTGATACCTTATCAAGACTTCTCTATGGTGGTAGGACTACTTTAATAGTTGCTATAACCTCTACAAGTATTGGATTATTCTTCGGGGTAACATTAGGAGTACTCGCTGGCTACTATCAAAGACTTGACAATCTAATAATGCGTATTATGGATATATTGTTTACATTTCCTGGTACTTTACTTGCTATGTTAATAGTATCAATGCTGGGAGTTTCAACTTTTAATGCAATGTTAGCAATTTCGATTTGGTCTATTCCATCATTTGCTCGCATGGTCAGATCAAAAGTGCTATCAGTAAAGCAAGAAGAATACATTACAGCTGTTAAAGCATTAGGAGCCAATGATTTACGAATTATTATAGCTCATACTATACCGAATATATTAGGGACGATTATTGTTATTGCAACTATGAGATTAGCGTCATCAATTATGTCTATTGCTACTTTAAGTTTCTTAGGTTTAGGTGTACCTGCACCTGCTCCTGAATGGGGTGGAATGATAGCTACTGCTAAAGACTTTATGTGGGATAGACCTAACTTAATAATTATACCTGGATTATTCGTTATGTTTACTGTTATTAGTTTCAATTTATTAGGAGACAAATTGTCCGATTTATTCGATCCAACATTAAAAGAAAATATTTAGGAGGGGCAAAATGAAAAGATTAAAGAGTTTAGTTGTTTTTATGGCTTTAGCGTTGTTTTTAGTTGGATGTAGTGGAGGAGGTAATGAATCACCAGAATCACCAGTTGCAAATACAACTCCGGAACAAACACCAGCTGTAGATGATACATTCAACATTATTTTAAATGCACAACCTACCGGTTTTAATCCGCTTACTACTAATGATTCTATGTCATCAGATATCAATGTTCAAATATATGAAACATTGTATGAAAGAACACCTGATGGCACCGATTACGTACCTCTTTTAGCTGATGATATGCCGGAAAGTAGTGAAGATGGTTTAAGTGTAAATATAAAGCTTAAAGAGGGAATTACATTTACAAATGGAGACCCATTTAATGCTGAAACAGTAAAGTTCACAATTGAAAAGATAAAGGATAAAGAATATGGTTCAGCAAGAGCATCAATTGCTGCTTCAATTGAATCTGTAGAAATTATCAATGACCATGAAGTTAAATTAAATTTAACTTATCCTGATGGGGTTTTAATAGCAAAATTATCTCATATGAATTCAGCTATGATCTCCCCAAATTCCGATGGAACAGAATTAATGACAAATCCTGTTGGAACCGGTCCGTACAAAATGACATCTAGCGTTGCAGGTAGTGAATATACTCTTGAATATAACGAAAATTACTGGGGGGGCGAACCGGAAATTAAAAAGATTGTATTTACAGTTGTAGCAGAGACTTCAACAGCAATCTCCAGACTAGAGACAGGTGAAGCTGATTTTATGCCAGTTGTACCTGTGACAAATGTAAATCGTGTAAAACAAATACCAAATGTAGAATTTGTCACTAGCCCAAGTTCACAAATAACTTATTTAGGGCTAAGAACTAATAGCGCAAAAAATCAGAATGTAATGTCAAATGATAAAGCGCGTCAAGCAATGCTTATGGCTATTGACCGTGAGGCATATGTTCAAACATTGGAAGGAAATGCCTTAGGGTTAAATTCAATCCTACCGGCTTCTTTATTTGGGTATACAGAGGAATCAGAAGATTATGGATATAAATATAATTTAGAGGAAGCAAAAAATATTATTGCAAGTGAAGGAATTGCAGATGAACCAATTACTATATTGACATCAACAGTACCAACGTCACAAACTATTGCTGAGTTCATTCAGTCTTCATTAAAGGCCGCAGGATTTACAAATGTAGAACTGCTACCACAAGAATTTGCTACTTATTTAGCAACAGCTAAATTAGAAAATGAATTTGATTTAGTTATTTTAACTTGGTCAAATGTCACAGGAGACGGTACAGAATTCTTTGACCCAAATCTACATTCAGTTAATTCATCACAACGGGTACAATATGTAAATCCAGAATTTGATAAACTTGTAGACGAAAGCCGTGAAACAATAGATATGGAAGTCAGACTTGAAAAACTAGATGCTGCAAATAAACTTTGTCTGGAAGATGCTGTAGTTGCACCTTTATATAATTCATACAATACTTTTGCATTTAGCGACAAATATAAAGATGTAACTGTATTACCTGGAACATACTTCTCAGTTAAAGACTTTAAATATGCAAAATAACTAAAGGTGGTTTAGACATGCCAAAAGTACTTGAAGTGAAAAACTTAAAAGCAGCTTTTACAATAGGTAAAAAAGATTATGAAGTAATTCATAATCTTTCTTTCCATATTGATAAGAAAGAGACACTTTGTATTGTAGGAGAATCAGGATGTGGTAAAAGCGTTACAACATTATGCTTAATGGACCTCCTGCCTGAAAATGGTAAGATAACCGGTGGTGATATGATTCTAGAAGGTAAATCTTTACTAAAGATGAGTGCTAATGAAAGACGTCTGACCAAAGGTGATAAAATGGGTATGATATTTCAAGAACCTATGACAGCCTTAAATCCTCTGCTTACCATTGGATATCAAATTATGGAGAATATTACGCAGCATGATAAATCCATAAATAAGAAAGAAGCCTATAGGCTAAGCGTTGAGGCATTAAAAAAAGTAGATATACCAGAACCTGAAAGCAGAATGAAACAATATCCATTCCATCTTTCCGGAGGATTGCGTCAAAGAGTTATGATTGCTATGGCATTAGTGGCAAAGCCTATCTTGTTAATTGCTGATGAACCAACAACAGCCTTGGATGTCACAATACAAAAACAGGTATTAAAATTAATTAACAATCTAAAAAAAGAAATAGATGCTGGTATTTTATTTATAACTCATGATTTAGGTGTTGTAGGTGAGATTGCTGATAGAGTAATAGTTTTGTATTCCGGTTCAAAAGTTGAAGAAGCTGAAACTCACGAAATATTTGAAAGACCATTGCATCCTTATACGAAAGGACTTTTTAATGCTCATCCAAGAGTGGATGATGAAGATTTTGAAATGAAGCCTATAAAAGGAAGTATTCCTTTACTTACTGAAAAAGTAACTGGATGTAGTTTTCATCCAAGATGCCCTTATGCAACAGATAAATGTAAAAATGAAGAACCAAAAATTATAGAACCTTATCCGAATCATTTTGTATCTTGCTTTAAGGTAGAAGAGGAGTATAAAAATGAGTGAAAGACAACCATTATTAGAAGCACGTAAAGTTAAAAAAATTTTTAGAGTTAATAGAAAACAAGAATTAAAGGCTTTGGATGATGTAAGCTTCGTTATCAATAAAGGTGATAAATTTGCAGTTGTAGGAGAATCAGGATGCGGAAAATCAACCTTAGGTAAAGTTGTTTTGCAATTATACGAAGAAAGTTCTGGGTCTATCATATATTATGGTAAAAGCATCGATGATCTAAATCCAAATTATATTGTTAAAGAAATAAACAAATTAAGTAAATATCAAAAAACCGCAAATGATTATTACCAAGAATCATTAAAAATAGATGATAATATTAAAGAGTTAAAAGTACAACAAGAAGGGTATGATTCCGAAGGATCAAAAACAGAGGTTAAGAAATATAATGAGTTAGATAAGAACATTAATGAATTAGAATACAAATCAAAGGAAGCACGTAAAAATTCATCAAGACAGTTGCGTGAAGGAGCTAAAATTTGCGGTTCTTTAATACTCGTTAAAGAGATTGAAGAAGTAAAAAGGCTATATTT
>DAIUFH010000094.1:0-7129 GCA_036844705.1 Tissierella sp. | reverse complement strand
TTAGCTTTACTGTAGAATTCATATTTTTAATATGATTGATATCAAAAGATGTGATAGTACTTATACCATCTAATAATATATCCTCTTCCTCAATTTTCCCTCGTAAAGCCAATGTACTCAATATCCTTATTTTTCTTAAAGTATCATGCCCTTCTACATCTGCAGTTGGATCAGCTTCTGCATAGCCAAGTTTTTGAGCGTTTTTTAATACATCTTCGTAATTCTTACCTTCTTCTATCATTCTCGTAAGGATATAATTGCAAGTACCATTGAGTATTCCCTGCACCTCGGTAACTTCATTTAAAAATAATGCTTCCTTAAGAGGCTTAAGTACAGGTATACCTCCGCCTACGCTTGCCTCATACAAAAATCCTACATTGTTATCAGCAGCCAGTGATGAAAGTTCTTCAAAGTATTTGGATACTATAGCCTTGTTTGCTGTAACAACATGTTTTCCATTGCTCAAAGCATCGGTAATATATTTATATCCCTTTTCTAAATCTCCAGTGACTTCTACAATAATATTTATATCTTTATCCTGTAGAATTTCTTCACAATTTGTAGTTAAAACATCCGATTCCAGTACAATAGATCGCTGCTTGTTTAAATCTTTAACCAATATTTTTTTTATGCTGATATCTTGTCCAGTTAAAGATTTTAGTTCGTCTTTTCTTTTTTCAATTATTTCTACAACACCTGTGCCAACAGTACCAAGTCCCAATAATCCTATATTGTACATTTTTCATGCCTCCTTATTTAAGCTTTGATGCCACAAGCTCAGCTATTTGTATAGCATTAGTTGCGGCGCCTTTTCTTATATTATCGGCTACAACCCAAAGATTAAGTCCATTTTCTAAACTAAAATCTCTTCTTATTCTTCCTACATATACCTCATCATGCCCTTCGACATCTATGGCCATTGGATATACGTTGTTTGAAACATCATCCCTGACTATTACACCTGGAAATTTCTCAAGTAATTTATAGACTTCATCCAACTTAAATTCCTTTTCAAATTCTATATTGATGGATACGCTATGGGCATATTTGACTGGTACTCTTACTGTTGTTGCTGTTATCCTTATACTATCATCATGAAGAATCTTCTTTGTCTCGTCTATCATCTTCATCTCTTCCTTTGTATAGCCATTATCTAAAAATGAATCAATATGTGGCAGTGCATTGTATTGAATTTGATAAGGGTAAAATTCTACAACACCTTCTTCCAAATCCCTTAGTCCTCTTAACCCTGAACCCGAAACAGATTGGTATGTTGAATATATAATTCTTTTTATTTTAAAATTATCATGTAATGGTTTCAATGGAAGTACAGATTGAATTGTAGAACAGTTGGGGTTTGCTATGATTCCTCTGTTCCAATCTATATCTTCTGGGTTTACCTCAGGGATTACTAAAGGCACCTCCTTGTTCATTCTAAATATACTGCTATTATCCACTACCTTAATTCCTTTTTCTACTGCTATAGGAGCATATTTCTCACTGACTGCTCCTCCCGCAGCAAATAGAGCTATATCTATTGGCTTATCAAAGGAATTTTCATTTAACTCCTCAGCTACATATTCCTTACCCATAAAATATATCTTACTTCCTGCAGATTTCTTAGAAGAAAGTATATATAATTTTTCAACAGGAAACTTCCTTTCCTCCATGATTTTTAATATTGTACTTCCTACTAAGCCTGTAGCCCCTACAACTGCTATATTATATTTCTTCATGATTTTTTCCTCCCCTTTATTTAGTTAAGAACTAAGAGTTAAGAACTAATAGCTATTATGGTCTATCTTTATGGCCTAAACCCATGACCCATAAAAATAAATGCTTTTTCTGCAATCCTAACTCTTAGTTGCTAATTCTTAATCCTTATTTCTTATTTCTTAGTTCTTAGTTCTTAACTCTTACTTCTTAGTTCTTAACCCTTAGTTCTTAACTCTTACTTAAACGCTTCATATGTTGCCCTGACTGCCTTATCGAAATCCTCATTTTCTACTCCTACTATAATATTTAATTCGCTGGAGCCTTGAATTATCATTCTAGTATTTATGTCAGCCTTTGCTAACGCAGTAAAAACCGTAGCTGAAATTCCTTTTGTCCTAATCATGCCTTTGCCTACTATGGCTATCAATGCCATATTTGGTGATGTTTCAATACAATCAGGCTTACAAAAAATTCTAATTTCTTCAATAACCTTCTTAAGCTTCATATTTATCTCCGAAGCTTGTACTACTATTGAAACCGAATCAATACTTGAAGGCATATGCTCTATGGATATGTCATTGGATTCGAAAACGGATATCAGCTTTCTAAAGAAATCTTTCTCCAACGTCATCAAGGTCTTTTCAACTGTAATTACTGTAAAGTCCTTCTTTCCCGATATTCCGGTTATTCCCTTTGGCTTAGCTGAAGTTGCATCGTCCACTATCATTGTTCCTTTGTCCTCCGGAGCATTGGTATTTTTTATATTGATTGGAATTCCATATTTTCTTACAGGAAATATGGCTTCCTCGTGAAGTACAGGTGCTCCCATATAGGATAGCTCTCTCAACTCCTTATATGTAACAATTTCCATTGGTTTTGATTCCTTTACTATATGTGGATCTGCAACTAAAAATCCGGATACATCTGTCCAGTTTTCATAAAGTTTGGCCTTAACCCCATTGGCTATAATAGATCCAGTAATATCTGATCCTCCTCTGGAAAAACATATTATTTCTCCTTTGAGATTAGCCCCATAAAACCCTGGTATGACTACATATAATTTATCCTTAAGCTTTTTACTTATATTGATTTCTGTAGACTGTGCATCTAAGGAATTTTTATCATCAAATACAATCAATTCCTTTGCATCTATAAATTCATATTCTAAAAAATCAGCAAGTATCAGTCCATTCAAATATTCACCTCGGCTGGCAGTATAGTCTCTAGATGCACCATCTCTTATATTATTCTTTATCTCTTCTAATATTGCCTCTATGTTCAAGGATAGACCTAGATCTTGGCATATTCCTAAATACCTATCATATATAATATGAAATACCTCATCAAAATTGAGTCCATGAGATGCAAGCTGATAACACATATATAGTAGATCCGTTATCTTATGGTCCTTATTATTTCTTTTCCCCGGTGCAGATGGCACTATGTACCTTCTTCTGCTATCTGACTTAATAATATCTTTAACCTTTCTAAACTGACTACTATCTGCTAAAGAGCTACCCCCAAACTTTGCAACAACTAATTCCTCCAATTTTCTCCCCTCCTAATTCATCTTATATTATTACAAAAAAACACTTGCCCAAAAAAGGACAAGTGTATATATCTCGTTTCCACCTAAATTAATAAGTAAAGACAATAACGTATGTCTGACGCATATCCCTACTAATTTCAGGACTGAGCTCAAAGGTGGTTTTCAATTCATTGTATCTAAGAGGTCTTTCAGTCGGTGAACCTCTCTCTCTTTCGACCTTGATGAATCTACTCTTCCTTATCAAAGCTTTTTAACATTCTACTACGTTAAATCGATTGTGTCAATAGTAATTAATAATTTATAATTTTCCTTCCTTCATATATATTGCGTTCACACCATTGACTTCCCAGAATTGCGGTGAAGCTGCTTCACCTACTATATCAGCTTGTTCTTGTGCTTCGGCAAAAACTTCCTTTAAATCAAAGGTCAAAGGTTTCTTGTTTTCAACTATTATCTTCCCTGCAACTATTACAGTATTAACTTCACGACCTGTTGCGCTATAAACTAGATTAGGTATAAAGTTTCTCATAGGCTTTGCATATATTGGCTGTAACGATGGATAATTAAGGTCTACTAATATGATATCTGCCTGTTTACCAACTTCCAAAGATCCCGTTATATCACCTAGCCCTATAGCCCTTGCACCTTCTATAGTAGCCATTCTAAGTACCTTCCAGCATGGCATCGCTTCCGGATCTTCGTATTTTATTTTGTTAAATAGGGCTGTAAGTTTCATTTCATTAAATATGTTATGGCAATTGTTCCCGTTAGCCTGATCACTTCCTAAGGCTACATTTCCACCTACATCCTGAAATATCTTTGCAGGAGGGACTATTCCATCTATAATCCCTATAGCACCTGAACAAAGTACCATAGAAGCACCATTATCCACAACAGCCTTCACCTCATCCGGCAATGCATCAGTAAGGTGAATTCCTATAAAGTCTTCATCAAAATAATTTTTTCTAGCTAACCAAGGTATCGTTCTTGAAGCATAACGCATTTCCATTTGCTTAGTCTCTCTCGAACCTTGAGATAAGTGCATACTAATCTTTGTATTTCTCTCCTTTGAGAGCCTCTTAACTTTTTCCAACATCTCTTTACTAACAAAGTCTGCACCTTGAGGTCCAAATAAAACCTTAATTCTATCATCCTTATTGTGCCATTTATCGTATACTCTTAATGTCTTTTCAAGAGTTTGATTGCCTTTGTCTTCACTATACTCATACAAGGCACCTGGCTCATATACTTTTTCTAAAGCTTCTCTAATTCGTACACTGACATTTCCTCTAACACCATATTTATAGACTACATTGCATACCTCTTCTGCTAAATTGCCATCATCTCCTATAGTAGTCGTACCATTTAAAATAGCTTCTGCTATACCTAGTTTAGCACCTGCTATCATACTTTTGTCTGTTGACTTGGTTGTAAAAGGACCGGCTCCATGCATCATCCAATTACCTACATCTTGTGCCAACCCTCTTAATGTACACCATGTTGTATGCATATGTCCGTCTATCAAGCCGGGCATCACTAGCTTATCCTCAGCATCAATGGTCTTTTCCGCAGTATATTCCTTTTTGATTTCATCAATAGGCTCTATAGCAACAATCTTACCTTTATCAATTGCTAATGAGTTGTTTTCTAAATAACCTACTCCTTCCCCTTGAAGAGTATATATATGCCTTGCATTGATAATCATATCAATTTTTTGCATTCCTTTTCCTCCTAATTTAATTTTTTACATATCCTAAATGTCCTGATATTTTATCTGAAGCATCCTTTAAATCATGTATTATACGGCATTCATCATTATCTAGATGTTTCATAAGCATTATTGTAATACTGGCGAATACATTCCCATCCCTATTACGTATAGGAGTTGATATTGCTCTTACTCCTAGTTCCATTTCCTCATCACAAATTGAATAACCTAGTTCTTTTGCAATCTTCAATTCTTTTTTAATTTCATCTATATCCAATTTAGTATTGTCAGTGAACTTTGTTCTACTCTCAACCTGTAATATCTTATCAATTTGAATGTCATCCAGATAAGCAGCAATTATTTTTCCGCTAGCTGAACAATAAACAGGCATATTCGCCCCTACCTGCACATAAAACTTCATTCCTGGTGCATTGTTTACCATATCTACACAAACAATCTGATTATTTTCTAATACTGATAAAAACATAAGCTGTCCATATTTTGTACTTAAATCTTCAATAATAGGCTTTGCAATTTTTATTATATCCATATCATTTATCATATTTGCTGCTAAAGTTAATATTTTAACTCCTAATTTATACCTTCTACTTATGGAATCTTGAATTACAAGTCCATTGCTTTTAAGACCATCCAGCATCCTATGTGTTGTACTAAGCGGTAAATTTACTGTTTCACTAATCTGATTGATTCCAACGCCGTCTTTATATTTACTCAATAAATCAAGTAGTTGTGCTATCCTATCAATTGTTTGCATACTTAACCCCTTTAAAGACATTTCTTTATTATTTTAATTGCATCTTTTCTTTATCTAAATCCAGTCTTACTATACCTATTCCATCTTTAATTTCAATTACTGTTCCAAATGGTTCACTTAATTTGGACAAACGCTTCAATACATTGGTATCTTTAGATAATTCAGGCCAGCCTCTTTTATACCTTGGTACTCCGTATCCTAATGTAATCGGATATAAATACAAATCCTTCAATTGATTATCTTCAATTCTCCAACTTGCAATAACTGATTCCCATACATCAGGATTTGCACCAAGACCTGTTGTATTGTTTTTACTTCTAGTATCCAATGCATCTGCAGTATTGTCCATTGGTCCTAATCCATATTTTTCATAAAAATCTGAAGGTAAATTTGAAACCAGATCGGATTGGAATATAAAATTGCCAAGGCTATAAAATATAGGTCGACCTTTGTATATCTCAATACCTCTAATAATATGTGGACCGTGTCCTATTACAGCCGAAGCACCTTCATCTATGCACAATCTTGCAAATTCAATTAAGAAGTCTGCAGGTTTACTCTTGTCTTCCCCTTTCATTTCATGGGAATGTATGCTGACAACTACCTCATCGGATTGCCTCTTTGCTTCATTTATGGCTCTCAATATCCTTTCTAAGTCCTTCTTATTCGGATTTGTTACAAGTCCTTCATCTGAACCCTCAATAAATAAATATTTACCGAACTTCAACATGTTTGAAGGCGGAGGTACTTCAAAGCCTTCTTTATAATCTAGATTATTCATAGCATTTATATCAGTAATTTCTGCTATCTCTTTGAGATTATTTAATTTTTCCTTTGAAATCACGTGTAGAGCATCATGTCTTAAAGGGTTTACTCCCGGTCTGCCTCTTAAATCTCTCCTTTGTTCACCTGCTATCCAAGATTCATGGAAAGTTGTAGTTGCAGCAACAAAACCAATTCTTCCGGATGGACAATCTAAATATTTAGGATTACTTGCCTTTGCCATGTTTTCTCCTGCACCTGCATAAACAAAGTCATATTTCTTGAGATTCTTTTCAGTAGCTTCCAATCCTCCATAAGAATAATCTAATGTATGATTGTTAGCTATATTGAGAAGATTAAATCCGTAGGCATCTATGTCATTTAGTACATTTGGACTTGCTATAGACCAAGTCCCCCCGCTGAAAGCAGAAGGAGCACCTTCGAAATCATGCACAGTTACTTCTAAATTAGTAAATTTTACTTCATTATTATTAATTAATTCTCTGATTTTATCAAATTTCTGATCCTTTTGTGACGGAAGTCTGCATGTTATGAAACTATCTCCTGTGGCTACAAATGAAATTCCTCTATTCAAGATTTTATTCCTCCTTATATATTA
>DAIUFH010000093.1:0-7196 GCA_036844705.1 Tissierella sp. | reverse complement strand
AACTACGCCCCTTAGGACTTTCACCTTAGATATATGACATGCCCGTCAAACTAAATAAAGCTATACTCATAATAACAATGAGTATAGCTTTTAATAATTTATCCTAATAAAGATTTTATTGTTTCAAAATATATTTCACATGAAGCTTTTACTTGGCTTATATAACCATATTCATTTGCTTGATGCATATTTTCTCCCGATGGACCAAATGTAATGGTTGGAATATTTCCTATACGAACTAAGAAGTTAGAATCACAAACTGATTTATCATATCCAAGGGTAAGTTCTCTTTTAGTTACCTTTTTATATTTCTCCTGTAGAATTCCAACCAAAGGATGTTCTTCCGATATTGCGAAGGCTTCCATATATGGTACCTCCTTTGGAGTTAATTCGACCTTTACTCTATCCTCTAATCCTAATTTTTGTGCAGCACCTAATATTTGATTCTTACATTTTTCAAAGGTTTCATCAGGAGTTGTATATCTATCAACGAAAAGTTTACAATTATCCGGGACATTTAATGTGCTTTTAATTCCTCCTTCTATATGTCTGATACACCAAGTACCTCCCCCCATTATAGGATGAACAATTGTCGGAAGTTTTTCTATTTCAATTGCTAGTTTTGAAGCATTTATTATTGCACTTTCTCCTACATAAGGATATTTGCTGGCATGTCCCGTCTTTCCATAGACAGTAACATCTATGCTATACCTACCTCTAAACCCTATTGCAGCTTCATTAAATCTACATTCTGCCATTATAGCCATATCAGCTTTTATCCCATCTTGTAGAAGTTGATAAGTACCTCTTGATAAAAGCTCTTCATCTGGTACAAATGCAACTGCAATATTTCCATTTAACTTTATACCTTTTTCAACAATACTCTCAAGACATTCAAGAATTGCAGCAATTCCACCTTTCATATCACAGGCTCCTAGTCCATAGACTTTGTCACCTTCTATAACTGGGTTAAAGGGGTTGGTTTCCCAACCATTCATGATATCGACAGTGTCCATATGTCCTATCATAAGTAAAGTAGGCCCATTATCTTGACCTTTTAATTCTGCATATAGGGATGGAGCTATATTTTCCCTTTTATGCCACTCTACATTTAAGCCCATATGAGTTAATTTATTAGCTATAAAGTTAGCAAGTTCATTTTCATTACCACTTGTGCTATTTATTCTAATTAGATTTAAATAAGTATCCATTAGTCTTTCATAATTTAACATTAAGCATTTACTCCTTTTAATTTGACATTTGTGACTGAAGCATCACTTTTTGCAATTTTAAATCCTGATATACTATATAGTAATCCAAAGATTATGCCTAGATATGTCATTGGTGCATATAGAATATACTCTACAGTTTCTACGCCTAGTGTGGTCGCTATAAATGCACCTGTTACACTCCATGGTACTATAGGTGCAAAAGCAGTACCTGAATCTTCTAAGGTTCTGGATAAGTTCTTACGATGAAGCCCAAATCTATCATATAAGGTTCTTACCATAGGCGCAAGAACAGCGAAAGTAACATAGTAGCTTCCTGTAATAGCAAATAATCCTCCATGTAAAAGATATATTGAAGCAAGTATTCCCTTTTGATTTTTAACTTTTGAAGTAATCTTATCAATAAGAACCTGAATAACACCTGCAGTTCTTAAAGGTGAACCGAAGACTCCTGCACCTATTAGAAGTGCAACTGTACCAAGCATACTCTGAAGTCCACCACGTATCAACATTGTATCAACAATTTCTACACCTGTAGTGTTTGTATAACCGCCATTTAATGCATTTGCAATTTCTAATATATTACTACCTTGAAATATGAATGCTAATACACAACCTAGAGTTATTCCTATTGCGAAAACTGGTAGTGTAGGCTTTCTCATAAATATTAGTAACAGTACTACTATAGGTGGTAACAGCAATATTGGATTAAGATTGAATGTTTCTTCAAGTGTATTCAGAATTAAATGAAGGTTATCTCCTGTAACTGTGCCACCACTATATCTAAAGCCAATTATAAGATATAAGATAAGTGATATAATAAAACCTGGTAATGTAGTATAAAGCATATATTTTATATGATCTACTATATCTACATTTGATACAGCTGATGCCATTACTGTAGTATCTGATAAAGGTGATAATTTATCTCCAAATATTGCACCTACAACTACAGCACCTGCAGTATATTGAAGTGGTACACCAAGACCGGTAGATACACCCATAAGAGCAACTCCCACTGTGCCAATGGTACCCCAAGAAGTACCTGTCATAACCGACATTATTGCACATATTAATGCCGCTGCAAATAAAAATGTTGAAGGACGTAGTACTTTTAATCCATAATAAACCATAACAGGAACAGTACCTGATAGAATCCATGCCCCTACAAGCATACCAACAGATAGAAGTATTAATATAGATTGTAGCATTGCCCCAAGATTTTCTAATAAATCACTTTGGATATCATCCCATTTTATTCCCCAAATTATTGATAGAGTTATTGCTACCACACCAGCAGTAGTAAGTACGATTGTTGAATTAGCCTTTATTACAACCACTCCTATAAATACGACAAAAACAGAAGCTAATAGTAATATAAATGATTTCGTTTCACTAAGCGTTTTTCTCATTTAATTCACCCCATACATTATTATTTTGACAACGAATTTATTTTAGGCAAAAATAAAAACACCTAACAGGTATGTCAGGTGCTTATATGCATATAGCTAAGCTAAAGACATTCCTCTCTCCTTTCTTGCTCATAGTGAGATAGCACAACATCAAAGTACCGAGCTAGTACAGTGATGACAGTCCAACACCTATTCGATGAAGTCCCAGCTTCAGATTTTGATATCTGAAACTTCGGCGATGGCTCCTTTCTCTATACTTCATAGGCTTCCAACCTCTATATAGATACTCTTAGACACCGCGCCTCTACCTCACCCAAAAGGATGAGGATTTCTTTTAAATTGTTGGATATTATGATACCACTTTGCTTTGGGAATTTCAACACTTTTCTAAAAATTTATTTATTTCACTAAATGCAAGGTTACTATTCAGTAACTTTAAATTGTGTAAAATCAAAAAATGATAAAAAATACACACTCACGGTTTCGGAGATGAATAATTCTATAGCTCATTCCAGACAAAAATCCTACATCTTTCAATTCCCTTAGTGGTCTATCTTTAGGGACATGAAAGCTGCTTAACGGATTTTTATCTTCCATTCACTAAGAATTATAGTCACTCCTGCAAATGGTTCCTTAGTATTTTTATCATTTTTCTTTATCTGCTGTGATTAACTGCGAATAGTAACAATGCAAGTTAAAAGAAAGGTATTAATACAAAATAACCTATCATCAATGCAGCAATCAATAATAGCAGGAATTTCCAATAACTTTTATATAAATCTGATGTGGAAACTCCAAGGTATTCGCAAGTGAAAAGTTGACATAGATGTAGTGGTGAAAAGAAATATCCCATAAAACTCCATACAAAAGCAAAGTGGCAAAATAACAACAAACGGTTATTAGACATAGGTAGCATTGCTAATATAGGTAATATCGCTCCCAAGGCAGCTGGTTGAAATCCAGTTGTTATCCCAAAAAATAAGGAAGTTGCAATGATACCTATTATTGTGGTATCAGGATTGCTAAATGCTTGAACTAGCATTTTGTTTAAATATTCCATTCTAGTCATATTTTCTTGTATTAAGTAAACGCCAATTATCGTTAATAATATCTTAAAGTTAAAGGCTTTTTTTATATCCTTGAAAAAACTTTTTGTTGGATTTAAAAGGTATACAATTATAAAATTTGATAACAACCCTATATGAAATGGGATTTTGAACAAAATATTTAAAATAACCGCAAAATAAATGGGTGATGTATACTTTATCAATTGTAATAAGTTTGGTAATAATGGTTCCTTGAGGTCAGACTTTTCATTTTCAACCTTTCTCAAATATAAAAAATAACCTATCAAACAATATATAATTACAAAGATTAAATTCAATCCAATAACTTTATTGATTGAAACCTGGGGAACAATTAGAGCAATAACTAGCAATCCAGTCGAATATGGCATAATATGCATGGAAATATGTCTATATATTAAATTTATGATAGCTCTATTTGTTTTAGTAATCTTAGCATCCTCTCCAATTCGATCCACAAAAGGTGCTGATATGATTGCACCCCCAGGTACTACTAATAACCCTACAAGTGCGGGAATAAACATCAATATTATTCTTCTGTTGTTTACTACCTTTGATAAATAGTCAATAATTTTATCAATAAAATCATATTCTTTTAAAAGTACTCCTAAAACCCCAATTTCTGCAACAATAATATATTGCTCAATTTTATTTATATCAGTAATTGTTGACAAAATTACATCGAAAAATCCATTAATACCTAATCCTCCAATAATTGACATAAGAACTGCACAAATACATATAGCAATTCCTATTGGAATATTTCTTTTGGATAATAAAGGGACACAACAAAATGAAATAATTACAGCAGCAAGTTCTCGCATATTTTCACCTCTAATTTATTTTTAGAAGATTTAACAATGATTTATTAACTTATGCAAAGCTTTATTAGAAAAGGTAGAGTGAGGTACTACTATACTCTACCTTTTCTAATATTCTTAAATAGCTTGAATACTACCTATTGCAGTTTTTAATCTTTCCATGGCCTCAACTACTGTTGCCCTTGGGCATGCAAAGTTAAATCTGGCAAATCCATCTCCACCTGCACCAAACCATTCTCCAATGTCAACAGCTATCTTTGCCTCTTCCAATATTAATGAGTAAATTTCCTTTGAACTTAACCCCGTTCCCCTGAAATCAAACCAAACTAAATACGTTCCCTCAGGTTTTATAATACGTACTCCCTCTAAATGCTCATCAGCATATCTGATTGCATAATCAATATTTTCTTCAATATAATTAACTACCTCATCAACATATTGATCACCATATTTATATGCTGCCTCACCTGCAATAGGGCCAAATACATTAGAAGCAGGATAGCGATTCATTAGCAGTCTTTTCTCCAGCCTTTTTCTAATGTCATTGTTAGGAACTACAATAATCGATGCCCCTAACCCTGCTATATTGAATGTTTTACTTGGAGCAAATGTAATAATCAAATTTTCACTTATACTATCAGATAACGTTCCAGCAGAAATAAATTTATGTCCTTTCATGATTAAATCCGCATGTATCTCATCGGATAAAATAATAACATCATTCTCACAACATAATTCACAAACATGCATTAGTTCGTCTCTAGACCAAACCCGCCCTACTGGATTGTGAGGATTGGACAATATGATAAGCTTAGTTGAGGGTTCTTTTACCAGCTCTTCAAGATTTTCAAAATCAATTGAATAATGTCCATTTGATTCAATTAATTGATTAACTCGAAGTGTCCTGCCACAGTTAATGACGCCATCACTAAAGGGATAATATACAGGATGCTGTACAATGACACCATCTCCTGGTTCAGTGAATTCCTGGATAGCTGAGTTAATCACCGGTACTACTCCTCCGTTAAAAATCATCCAATCAGTGTTTGCTTCATAACCATAACGTCTTTGAAACCATCCTTGGGCTGCATTCTTAAAAGCATCTATCGAATCATTGGATACATATCCATATATTCCATGCTCTGCCCTAACTTTAACTACCTCAATCACTTCTTCAGGACAAAGAAAATCCATATCCGCTACCCACATTCCTAAAGCACCTTCAACATCGTAGCCAGGAAATCTAGATTCAAAACCTTGCCATTTTGAGCTATATGAACCACTTTTTTTACTTCGATCTATAACTTTTTCAAAATCATATTTATTCCCCATGTTCAATCATTCCTTTCCTTTACGCAAAGATATTAAATATATCTATTTAATAAAAAGAGATCTGTTTGTATGTGTAAATAATTCATGGCCATTCTCCGTAATAACTAAAGTATCCTCTAAATTATAGCTGCCATATTTAGAACTATAATATGGTGTTTCAAAACAAAATACCATACCCGGTTCAAATATCATATTGTTGTCAGGATTGAGCATAGGATATTCTTCGCCTGGTCCAAGACCTATGGTATGCCCAACATGCCCACGTACAAAATGAGGTAAAGCACCTTGTTTGCATACCTTCATTGTTTCATGAAAAACATCAGAAAGTTTATTGCCAGGAACAAACTTGCTTATACCGGCATCCCGGGCAGCCAGTAGCGTATCAAAAATCGCTTGCTTTTCTGGTGCAACATGATCTCCTACAGCGTATACACGTCCCAAATCTGAAACATAACCATATATATTAACTCCGCCATCTAATCGTACAATATCACCATTTTCCAATTGACGTTCTCTTGGCATTTGAGTTGCCCAAAAATCAGGTCCTGGAGTATGTGCTTGAAAAACATCAACAACTTCATGTCCTCCAGTAATCTCATAGGCTGTTTGCCACCATATCTTGAACAAATCTGCTTCGGTCATACCTGGTTCAGTGTATTGCATAGTTATATTCATCATTTTTTGAGCAACCTGTGCACTATAGCGTAAAACATCTATTTCCCATGGAAATTTTATAGTACGAACTTCAATCATAAATTGTGAAATATCCACCAATCTATCAGCACCGAATACTTCACTAAGATACAAATACTTATCATAAGGCATTGAACTTCTTTCGACTCCCACTACAGCGTTTCCCTTTTTGGATTTTATAGCATCGCAGGCTAATTTGAAAACATAGTTTACATCTGGCTGAACAGATTTTTCTTTTTCATTTGGATCATAATAATCTTCAATGAATATCCATACGGGATACCCAATTACATCTACATCTCCTTTTGTCTGTAATGTTGCACCATCCTGTGCAAATTGCGAAGAAATAAGGCTAACCTTCCCATCAGCTGGAACAACTGCTATATCTGTACCAAATTTCCACATTCCATACATACCGGAAATATATCCTGTACTATAGGATATGTTTTCAGACGTTGTCAACAGCAATGCATCGATTTTTTGTTCTTCCATTTTCTTTTGAAGTTTTTCCTGGAATTGTTTCTGATTCCTAGTTTCTAAAAAATTATACATTTATAGACCTCCTATTTTTTATTTTTAGCAAGTTGTTGACTATACAGCTTGCTTACATACAAAATCATATAA
>DAIUFH010000092.1:0-7196 GCA_036844705.1 Tissierella sp. | reverse complement strand
TGTTCATATATTAAGCAATATTCATTTTCTTAACTTAATGACATTGATTCACAGTAACTTTAAATTGTGTAAATCGAAAAATGATAAAAAATACACACTCACGGTTTCGGAGATGAATAATTCTATAGCTCATTCCAGACAAAAATCCTACATCTTTCAATTCCCCTAGTGGTCTATCTTTAGGGACATGAAAGCTGCTTAACGGATTTTTATCTTCCATTCACTAAGAATTATAGTCACTCCTGCAAATGTTCCCTTAGGATTTTTATCATTTTTCTTTATCTGCTGTGATTAACTGTGAATAGTAATGAGCTAATAAAATATATGCAGCATCTGATCTAACTTCAATTTGCAAAAAATATTGCAAATTGTATTAGTCATAAAAAAAAGGAGCATTAGCTCCTCGACTTCAGCCTACACTCTCTAACATATGATATCTCCTAATTGTGGTGGGAAGAATTCTGGAAACTCTGCATTATCAAACAATTCACAAATATCATCTGGGCTAAATTCTTCACATGCTGGTGGTGCAGGGCAATATCCATATACAGGAATTAACAATTGAACAGTACCTACTACCTTTACGATTACAAATACGCCTACAGTAATATTCAATTCGTCTCCTGATACTACCGGTGGTGATAGCAATACGGACTGTGTTTCTACAACAATTCTAAAGTCAAACTCGTCTCGTGCATCTGGTATAAACAATATTACATCTTTATAGATATCTGGAAGGAATAATTCTTTTTCTACATTTCCTTTTTCATCTAGTACTTGGAATGGTACTCTTATTGTGAATCTTACTCTTCTAAAATTTGGTCTTCCTGCGATATCTGTAACAATTAATGTATTTGAGACAATAAAACCAGGTCTAAATCTTATTCTATCAAAATCACATCCGTCAATCTCAAATTCAAGATCTGGGAAGCATTCTCTTTGTTGGCAACTTGCAAAGACCTTGTCAATTATTACACAATCGCTATCTAAGCATTGTAGAACATTTTGAGCATTTCCGTCCACATTTATTTTGTCAACCATACAGATTCACTCCTTTATAATATTTTCTTAACTACTTACATATTATGTAGTGAGGATATTATTGTGAATATTTTGGAGGGATTATATGAAATTCTTATTAGAGAAGAATGGCAGGCTAAAATATATTAAAAACGATGATGAAAATAGTTCCGAAAACATTCTAATAGATGAATATATTTTAATATACGATTATATTATAGATAAATCAAGTATTGTGCATTTAGTATATTTACAGACGAACGGTGATTTGAACTATGTCATCTTACGACATAACGAAAAAATTGATTCGAAAATAGGTAAGTTCGACATGAAATCAAATGACTATTATCAAATATCCATATTAATAGTTGATAATAAGTTAAATATTTTCTATGCCTACTCCAATAAGATAAATTCAAATATATACACTCTTCATCATATTATCATCGATAAAAACACTCGAGAAAAGTACAATATATTGAGATTTGTATCCAAGAAAAATACTCGTACATTTGTAGTTGACAACGATTCAGGTGGAAATATACACCTATTCTATAATACTATTTCTGAAAGCTTCTCTTATATATTTTACACTTATTTCAATCCTTATAAGAATCAATGGCTGCAAAACCCAGTCATGATTTCTAAATCGGAAAAACTTTGTGAATATCCGTCCATATTGATTGATCACATGGATAACATCCACGGAATATGGTGGGAAAAATATTCTGATGGATATACATTAAAATATAAGAGAATGTCTCAAACGGGAAAAGATATTTACAAATGGATTGAAATAAATTTGCCTAGCATAGTTCAAGATATACCAGAATCAAGATTATATAAGGAAAATAACACTCTTTATATAGAATGTAGTGAGCTAACTCTATCATCAAATAATTTAGGTAATGATTGGAATATAGAATATAAAGATGGCTCAACAAACGATGAAGCAATAATTGAAAGTAAAAGCGAAGAAGCTTCAACTTCTAAAGAAGAAATATCACTACTACATGATGAGGATAATAAAAATTTAGATGAAAAAGAAACTATAAACATTAACGAAAATATTCTCCAACAAATATTTGAGGAACAGGATAATATCAAAAGATCGATTTCCCAAATTTTGGATACTCAGCTGCTTTTAAAGTCAAAAATAGAAAGACTTGAAGAGCAGCTAAGGGATCAACCTAAAACTGGACTAAAAAAGTTTTTTTCTAGTTAATGTCCAATTCTCTGTATTCGAATTTATTGTTTATTTTTTCAACAGCATAGATTTTTGGAGTTCTTAATCTCTCTTCTTTGATAACGCTTAAAACAGATTTGATATAATTCTTACTTGGAATTTTTATTGAATAGGTACAACCTGATTTCAATACACAAGGTGTTGAGACTAATTTGCAGACATTATTGTTCTTAGCCTCCAATTTTGTATATATAAATAAAGCATGATTCTTAGAGTCGAAAACACATAAATAATATATAGCATCGTTATTCATAATTATCCCTCCAATAATATAGAATATTTTGGAGGGCTTTTATTGTTACATATTTTTATATTATTTATTATTCGAGGAAGTTATAATAATATTATAAGCGTCATCTAGCGTTATAGTTTTTAATCCCTTCTTTTTTATATAATGAAATAAATCCAAAGTAAAACTTCTAACTCCCCTTCCCTTGTGATTTAAATGCTCTAGTTCCTTATTCGTTAGATTAATCCATGTATTTTTCGGTATTGTATCCTTTATTTTTTTCATATATTGATAATCAGGTGAATTTATAGAAAGATACATAGGATGAAAATTAAAAACATAAAGTCCAGCTTCTTTAAATATTCTTCGCTCAAATTCTTTAAAATTTAGAGAATTATTATGTAAAAGATAAGCCTCATCATCAAAAAATACTGGAAAACGTAAAAGGCCGGACTTATGTATAAAAGGCTCTTTCTTCTCCAAATTTGTATAAATACTCGAATCATATTTAAAGCCTATATTTTTTAGTTTATCAATAGCATCATCGCTATCATAGTATTTATGACATCTGAAACAATTTGCTTCAGGCAACAATCTAGTACAGTAATTTATAACTTCATCAATATCCTTTCCCTGGATACTATTTTTTAAAAAATTCGGATGTATTCCACCATGAATTTCTTTGTTTTTTTATTCTATTAAAAACTATCTTACTGTAATGAGTAACAAAGAAAGTAGCTGGAAGTCCAAATTTATCTAAAATATTTAATGTATATTTTAGAGCATCTTCACTTTCCCAATCCATGTCAAATGTAGGGCAAATAATGATATCATTGTTCCATAGGGTTTTGTTTAGCATGAATTCCATGAATTCACCTCCTATGGTTATATACTAGGCTAAAAATAAATTTATGCATCAAAAATTAAAGGTTAGGAATTTCCTAACCTTTAATTTTCGAGAAACTACCTGCAGTTTCAATACACTGCTGACGAGTTTATCTTGTTATATCTAATTTAACTCTTAATTTTTCAATCATATCCTTAGTCATTGCGTCTAAATCATATTCCGGCTTCCATCCCCACTCTTCTCTGGCTGCAGTATCATCCAATGAATTTGGCCATGAATCAGCAATTGCCTGTCTAACTGGATCAACATCATATTTCATTTCAAATTCAGGAATATATTTTCTAATTGAGGCCACCAACTCTTCTGGCTCAAAACTCATTGCAGTTACATTAAATGCATTCCTATGAATCAATTTAGATGAATCAGCTTCCATTAAACTTACAATAGATTTTAGTGCATCCGGCATATACATCATATCCATAGATGTCCCTTTATCTATAAAACTAGTATATTTCTTATGCTTCAACGCATCATAATATATGTGAACAGCATAATCTGTAGTTCCTCCTCCAGGAAGAGTTTCATAAGAAATTAGGCCTGGAAACCTTACTCCTCTTGTATCTAGTCCAAATTTTAAATGATAATAATCGCATAATAATTCACCAGCAACCTTTGTTACACCATACATAGTTGTAGGCCTTTGTATTGTATCCTGAGGTGTTTTATCAGGTGGTGTACTAGGTCCAAATGCAGCAATAGAACTAGGGGTAAATATTTGTAAACGTTTTTCTCTGCCCAATTCTAAAACATTATATAATCCATTCATATTAACATCCCAACAAGCGAGGGGATCCTTTTCACCAACAGCTGAAAGAATTGCAGCTAAATTTATAATAGTATTTACTTTATGTTTATCAACTACCTCGGCCATTTGTTTAGCATCGTTTATGTTAACTATTTCAAATGGTCCATCTTCTATTAGTTTTTCATGCCCCTTTTTTATTCTCCGATTACTAGCAACAACATTGTTATTACCATAAATCTTCCTTAATTTAACCGTTAATTCTGAACCAATTTGGCCCAAGGCTCCTGTAACTAATATTTTTCTCATTTATTGCACCTCCTATTTTAATTCACATATATTATACCATATTTAATGCCACAATAACCCAAATCTTAAATTTTTAAAGCATTAAAAACACCAATTAGCGCTTTTAATGCTTTAAATCACATCACTTTATCTAAAAATTCTATAGCTCGTTGAGATTTAGGACTGGTAAAGAAAATGGATGGCGTAGCATCCTCAATTAATTCACCTTCATCTAAAAAACATATACGATCAGCCACTTCTTTAGCAAACCCCATTTCATGAGTAACTAAAACCATTGTTATACCAGTACCAGCAAGTTCTTTAATAACATTCAAAACTTCTTTAACCATCTCAGGGTCTAATGCGCTTGTAGGTTCATCAAACAAAATTATTTCTGGCTCCATTGCAAGTGCACGGGCAATAGCTACACGTTGCTTTTGTCCCCCAGATAGGGTTGCAGGATATACTGCAGCTTTTTCAGAAAGTCCAACCTGTTTAAGAAGTTTTAATGCTTTTTCTTCAGCTTCTTTTTTAGAAATCTTTTTAACTTTCATAGGGGCATAAATCATATTTGCCATAACTGTCATATGGGGAAACAAATTAAAGTGTTGAAAAACCATCCCTACTTTTTGTCTAACTTCCATAATATTTATTTTCTTATCCGATATTTCTACATTATCAATAAAAATTTTTCCCAAAGTAGGAGTTTCCAATAAATTCATGCATCTAAGTAATGTGGATTTTCCGCTTCCTGAAGGTCCTATTATAGCGACAATTTCTCCCTTCTTAATATCAAGTGAAATATTTTTTAATACTTGTAAATTGTTAAAACTTTTCGAAACATTTTTAACGCTTATCACTTATATTAATCCTCCTTTCGATCCACTTACCAAATAACGAAAATGTCATAACCATTATATAGTAATAGCAGGATATTATAGCATAAGGTTCAAATGCACGATATGTATCTGATACAATCATCTGTCCTGCCCTTAACAACTCAACAACCCCTATTGTAGAAATTAGAGTTGTATTTTTTAACAAACCAATGAATTCGTTGACTAAACTAGGCATAACTGATTTGATTGCTTGTGGAAATATAATATCCTTTATTGTACTGCTATATGGTACCCCCAAGGCCATTGCAGCCTCCCTTTGACCTATATCAACAGCCTGTATTCCACCTCTTAGACTCTCTGATATATATGCTGCAGAATTAAGTGCAAATGTGAAACAACCTAATTGAAAATTAGTTAATGTCTTCAGCGATGGGAATACCTGTGGTAATCCAAAATAAACCATGAATACTTGAACAAGTAAAGGTATCCCTCTAAAAATTGATGTATAGAAAGACCCAATAGCTTGTAATATTTTATATTTTGATAATTTAATTAAGGATAATGGAATAGAAAATAGAATACCTAATATTAATGATACGGCAGTTACCTGAGCTGTAACAATAGTGGCTCTATATAGATAAGGCAGGTATTTAATTATTATACTGAAATCAAGTTCCATACAATTTCTCCTTTATAAACCAAAGCTGTGAAAGCAAATGTAGTGTAGCTTTCACAGCCTTTTATTTTTTTATTAAAAGCAATTATTTAGTCAACATATTCTTCGCCTAACCATTTTATGATTAGTTCATTTAATGTACCATCTTCAGCTAGCTTAGTGATTTCATCATTAAAAATTGATACTAACTCACTTCCTTTAGGAAAGGCTATATTATAAGTATTAAGATTTCCTAAATCCATTTCACTTGGGTCTATGATAAAATATGATAAGCCCTCAGTTTCTTCTGAAACTTTCTTAGCAGCTGTACCACCAGTTATGGATGCATCAACTCTATCCATTATAAGCTCCTGAGTTATTGCTGCCTGGCCATCAAATGTCACTAATTCCGTACCTTCAATTGCTTTAACAATATTTTCATAGTTTGTACCTGCACTACAAGCTACCTTCTTCCCGTTCAAATCCTTTACAGAAGTAATATTCGAATCAGATTTTATCAATACTCCAATCTTAGCAGTTGCATATTTATCAGAAAAATCAACACTTTCTGCTCTTTCATCAGTATAGCTCATTCCGGATATTACGAAATCTGCCTGATTTGATTGCAACGCACCTATTAAGCTGGCAAATGGCATATTGATTATCTCATATGTGAAGCCAAGATCCTCGGACATTTTATCAAGAATATCAATATCTAATCCCTCATATACTTCCTTACCATTTGCATCAACTGTGACAGTTTCAAAATATTTGAAATTGGCACTCATAGCAACCTTTAAGTGTTTATCAGATAAAAGTTTATTCATTGAATTCTGTGAATCCTGAGTATCTTCTTGAACATCTTGTGTTAAATCAGAATTTGGATTTGTACTAGCTGTTTGTTGTTTACTACAACCTGAAAAAGCAAAAATTGTTAAAGAAAAAGTTAAAACAAATAATAATTTTTTTATCATTTTTATTCCCCCTATTATTTTAAATTATTTTTATAATAGGGTACACCTTGTACCTTTGGAAATCTTATCCGCATTACTGGTGTCCGATTTCCATTGGCTCTTGTACGATATATTACTTCGCAAGATTAAGACCTCCTAGTAAAAATTTATAATATTTACATTATATGCTTTAACGTGATATTATACAATAGTTTTTTTAAAAATTTCTGACTTATTCATATTTACATTACTATTCACAATATTAAATTGTGTAAAATCGAAAAATGATAAAAATACACACTCACGGTTTCGGAGAT
>DAIUFH010000091.1:0-7490 GCA_036844705.1 Tissierella sp. | reverse complement strand
ATCTTATATAGTATATAAGTAACAGCAACTGGTACTGCAAAAACTCCCATCATCATCAAGCGACTCTTCTCTACACCAAATTTAAATATCAATGGTAGTATAATGCACCCAAATATTAATGATACTGCAAATATTGAATACGATATTATTAAAAGATAATTAACATCAGAACCCTTTAATTTCGTTATTATAAAAGTTATAACAATTGAGATTGCAATACCTATCATATCTAGCATTATCAATAGTATATACTTACTTAAGATTATATCTTTTCTACTGATAGGCATTGCAAGGGCATATTTATCCCACTTTGCCAAATCATCATAGGCAATGGAAGTTATAGTCATCATAGTAAGCATCATAGTTATCATACCAATTAGCACACTAGAATCTTCACTTGTATATGCAATAAAAGCATAAAATACAACTAAAGTCAATATTGCACTAAAGTTCTTCTTTAAATTTAAAAGATCTTTGATTATCAAACCTTTCATTGGTTTTCCCTCCTTATATAAAACAACATTACATCCTCTAAATTTACTGAATCAACTATATAGTCTTCATAAGCCTTTATATTTTGTATATTATCTACTAATACCTCAATCCCAAAGCTGTTTTTTCTATAGCTTATAATATGTGACTTATCTATTCTTTCAAATTGCTCTTCATCACATTTTACGATTGCATATTTATTTAATATATCATCCTTAGGTTCCGAAAGTACTAAACTTCCCTCGTGAATAAAAGTAATATAATCAGCAATTTTGTCCAAATCGCTAGTTACATGAGTTGAGAATAAGATTGACCTTTCTTCGTCCTGAATAAAATCTAAAAATATATCCAGTATCTCATTGCGAACAATAGGATCCAGTCCTGATGTTGGTTCGTCTAGAATAAGTAATTTAGCATTATGGGAAAGAGCTGTGGCAATTGATAGCTTCATCTTCATTCCTTTTGAGTAATCCTTAACAATTTTATCCTCATTCAATTTAAATTGTTTTAGGTAACTCCTAAATTTAGCATCGTCCCAAGACTTGTAAATATTCCTCATTATTATCGAAATATCCTTAGGACTTAAATTATCGTGAAAATAGCTTTCATCCAATACTACACCTATATCTTGCTTTATCTTCTGTTCATTTTCAATATTGTCTAAATCAAATATTTTTATTGTACCACTATTTCTTTTTACTAGATTTAATATAAGCTTTACTATAGTCGTTTTACCGGCACCATTCTCACCTATAAGTCCCATGATGCAACCCTTAGGCAAATTAAAACTAATATCATTTAATCTAAAATCCTTATAATCTTTAGATATATTATCTATTTTTAAAATATCCATATTACTCCTCCTTATATAAGGTACTTAAAACTTCAGTTAATTCTTCTAGTGATATTCCACTGCTTCTTGCAATCTCAACACTCTTTGTAAGGTATTCTTCTACTTTTCTAAACTGTTCCTCTTTTATAAATTCAACGTTTCTACTTGCTACAAAACTCCCTCTACCTGTTGCTGTATCTATAAAACCTTCTCTCTCCAATTCTTCATAAGCACGTTTTGTAGTAATGACACTTATTCTAAGCTCCTTAGCAAGTAATCTCATAGAAGGAAGAGCATCTCCTTCTTTCAATTTCCCGGAAATAATCTGATTTTTAATTTGAGAGGATATTTGCTCATATATAGGTTTTTTGTTTGAATTGCTTACTACAATATTCATATTTTCACCCTTATTGTTATTTTGATTATATTGTATATATACTATATATACAATATAGCGCTAAAATCTATTATAGTCAATATATTTTTGTTAATTATCGAAAATATTATAGTCTGTACTTGATGATTTATGATGAATTAGATAAACTATATTATACGGGGAGGTATGAAAATGGAAAATGAATTAAATTTGAATAAGAATATCATTTATGATGTTTTAATAATTGGTGGAGGACCAGCAGGCTTAAATGCTGCTTTATACGCTAAAAGAAAAGGTTTAATCGTTGGGATAATTGCAAAGAGTCTTGGAGGTCAAGTAGTCGATACCTCATCAGTTGAAAATTACTTAGGTATAACAGATGTTAGTGGTATCGGTCTGGCTGAAAAATTTAAGGAGCACATCAACACTTTAAATGTTCCCTTTGAGGAGTTTATGACAATTGAAACTATAAAAGCTACAAATAATTCATCTATAAAAGAGATTATATTGACTAATGGAACTATCTACAAATCAAAAACTATTATCATCGCTACTGGTAGCAGCCCCAGAAAGCTTGGTGTCCCAGGTGAAAAAGAATATGCCGGTAAAGGTGTTGCATATTGTGCAATCTGCGACGGACCATTTTATACAGATGAAGAGGTTATAGTCGCTGGTGGAGGTAACTCTGCAGTTGAAGCAGCAATTGATTTGTCAAAGATAGCAAGTAAAGTCACATTAGTACACCGTAGTGAATTAAGAGCTGACAAGATTCTTGTTGACCAATTAGAAAAGTTAGAAAATGTAGAAATTAAATTAAATACTCAGATTAAGGAAGTGGTTGGAGAAAAATTCATGACAGGTATTAATGTACTGGATAAAAATAATAATACTGAGTATAATATTTCAGCTGCTGGCATATTTGTTGAAATTGGCTATATACCAAATAGCATCCCATTTAAAGACGTATTAGAGTTAAATGATAAAGGTGAAATAATAGTAAATAAATATGGAGAAACAAGCATAAAGGGTGTTTATGCTGCTGGAGATGTAACGGATACTCCATTTAAGCAAATAGTAATCTCAGCTGGTGAAGGTGCAAAATGTGCATTGTCAGCAAATGAATACCTAAAGAAAATATAGGGGCTGCAAAATGCAGCCTTTTAATTTTATATAATTTATCAGGAGGTGAGTAATATGCCCATATTAAGTATAAACAACTTAGTATATGAAGCTCAGTGTAATAGAATTATCGACAATATAAGTTTTGATGTATATGAAGGAGAATTTTTATCGATAGTTGGTCCTTCAGGGAGCGGTAAAAGCACTATTTTAAAAATCTTATCTACACTTATTTCTAAAACTAGTGGGAATATTTCTTATAATAAAAAAGCCCTAGAGGAATACAATCCATCTGACTTAAGGAAAGAAATATCCTATTGTCTGCAATCACCAGTGCTATTTGGTAAAACCGTAATGGATAATCTTTCATTTCCATATGAAATAAGGAATGAAAAATTTGATACGGAAAAGGCAGTAAAATTCCTAGAAAATGTGGGATTATCTGAAGATTATTTATATAAATCAATAAATACCTTATCAGGTGGAGAAAAGCAAAGAGTTGCAGTTATTAGAAATATTTTATTTCAGCCAAAAGTTCTTTTATTAGACGAGATTACAAGTGGTTTAGATACAGGAAACCGTGATATTATCTGGAATTGGCTTAAAGAAATTAAGAACAATACGAATATGACAATCATTATGATAAGCCATAATGAAAAAGAGTTAGAATTAGCAGATAGAATTATAAAAATAAAAGACGGAAAAATTGTTGATTAGGAGGTGGAAAAATGGACTTACAGGTATCACCATTTACCCTTATTTTATCCTTTAGCTTAGTCTTAGTCGGGATGTTTATCTCTTATAAGGAAAATTTGGGAACTTGGCAGGAAATTATATATAGTATTTTTAGAGCAGTTATACAGCTAATTATTATAGGATATGTACTAACTTATTTGTTTAAAGCAAACAATGCAATCGTAACTATTGCAATGGTTTTAGTTATTGCCTTCAATGCATCCTGGAATGCTCATAAAAGAAGCAAAAATATACCGCATTCATTAAGGATATCATTAATATCAATATTTGTATCCGCATTACTTACATTGTTTATACTTGTCCTAACTGGATCTGTTAAATTTATCCCATCTCAGGTTGTTCCTATTACGGGGATGATTTGTGGCAATGCAATGAATACCATAGGACTGTGCTATAGAAACTTAAATTCACTATTTAGAGATCAGAGACAGCAAATACTTGAAAAGTTATCCCTAGGGGCAACCCCTAAGCAGGCTTCTATAACCATTTTAAGGGAAGCAATAAGAGCTGGTATGCAGCCGTCTTTGGATTCAGCCAAGACCCTTGGTATTGTCTCCCTTCCAGGAATGATGTCAGGATTGATGTTTGCGGGTACAATGCCAATGACTGCTATAATGTATCAAATCATGGTTACATTTATGCTTGTAGCAACTACAAGTATTTCATCATATATAGCATCTTTCTTATCATACAGAGAATTCTTCAGTGAAAAACAACAATTGATTTTATAAAAACTTATAATAATTTAACTCATAATGGTAATAATACCAATATAATATAATCAGGAGGTTTAACATGAAATCAATTGAAAGTGCTATTGATAGAATAAGAACCCTTGAATGTCCAACAGGAGAGGTAGAAATACATGTAGCTGATATACTGGAAGACTACCAGGTTGCCAACAGAAACCAACTATATATTTACAGAAATAAACAATTTGATAAAGATGGAGCAGAAGCTTATCGCGCTACAATCTCCAATAATACTGATCAATCAATAATAATTTTAGCTCAACATGGTCTTGATGATTATGTGGCTAAAGTGGTTGATGCTTATATTTTACAGTGATTACAAAAAATACTTAAGGGAAGTCTATATGACCTCCCTCTTATTTTTAATCTATATTAACATTTTTCAGTCCATGCTGCAGCATCTTTAATTCACTTAAAACATTTCTGCTTATAATTAAAGACACCATGAATGCACATAAATCCGATATAGGTTGACTAAGCTGTACACCTAAAAGTCCAAACATTCTTGGAAGAATTAGAACTGCAGGAATAAAGAATAATCCCTGACGTGAAATAGCTACTATGGATGCTTCCTTTGACTTTCCTATGGTCTGAACCAACATATTAGTCATTATGATCCAGGCTATTAATGGTAATGTTAAACTTTGAAATCTTAGCGCTAAGGAGCCAATTTTAATTACCTCTAAATCTTCTTTTCTAAATGCTGTTATTACCAATGGTGAAGTAATCAATCCTATAACAGAAAGTATAGACAATGCTATAATTGAAAGCTTAGCAGTAAAATAGAATGCTTTCAAGACTCTGTCATATAATTTAGCTCCATAGTTAAAGCCACAAACAGGCTGAAATCCTTGACCCAAACCTAACATAACTGAAACAGCAAATTGAATAACCCTTCCTACGATGGACATAGCAGCTATTGCAGCATCTCCATAAATTCCAGCACTGAAATTTAATGCAATTAAGGCTACGCTGCCGAGTGCCTGTCTATAAAATGAAGGTAATCCTCCCCTTAGTATCTCCTGATACATTTCCCACTTAGGAGTAAATTCCTTTATTCTTATTTTAATATTTCCGCCTATACTTGAATTATAAAATAATATGCAAAAGCTTATAAACTGACTTATGATTGTAGCAAGTGCAGCTCCGCCAGTTCCCATATTTAATGTAAATATAAAAATTGGGTCTAGTAATATATTTAATATCCCTCCTGTTGCTATACCAATCATTGAATAAAATGCACTGCCCTGGAACCTAAGAGTACCATTAAGTACAAATGAGGCTGTCATAAAAGGCATCCCGATTAATATATAACGAATATACGCCTTAGCATGTGGAGCGATAGTCTCGGTAGCCCCTAAGGCATAAACTAAAGGATTTAAAAATATTATTCCGATTATTGCAAGTGCAGCTCCAACTATCAACGCAGTAAAAAAACCCGTAGCTAAAACCTTAGATGAATATTCTCTGTCCTTTTGACCAAGGAGTCTTGATATATAGTTTCCAGATCCCATGCCCAAAGTAAAGCCTATAGCCTGAATAATCATCATCAACGGAAAGGCTATCCCTACAGACCCAGAGGCACTGGTGCTTATCTTACTAACAAAAAATGTATCCGCCATATTATATATAGAAGTTGTTAGCATGCTTATAATAGTAGGAACGGCTAATTTCAAGACTAGTTTCTCAATGGGTCCTTCTGTCATCTGTTTAAATTTTTGATCCGCTGTCATTTCATTTCTCATATAAACACCACTTTCTGTCATAATTAATTCGGCACTAGAAATATCCGTATGTATTACATTATCTATCAAATTAGAAATAACTTCAATAGTATATTAAAATTTTTATCCTATGATTCTTACTATACAACAAGTTCTTCAAATATCCATGTTTTACCCTTATCCTCTATTTATATTTGGCTTTATGCATAGGATTACCATCAGATGGTTTTTCTTCTTAAAATTATTCCTTTTGTCATTTGACATGTAAATGCTCCTTAAAGTTACTTATGGATTTTCTTCTTGAAAATTATATATAAAACCCCTATTATTAAGATAGAAATTAATATTAAGGTAATAACAATTGAAGTTGAATTACCCGTTATAAATATAGCTGTAGGACCATCTGCGCCTCCAATGATTCCTATTGAATTAGAATTATTTGTTTTCAATTTAATTATCCTTTCTAATTTATTCATAAATAGAGATAAACTTTATATATGCATTTCCATCCTTCTTCTATTCATATAATTATATAAGATATGTGGATATATTGAAAAATTATTTTGAGCCTAAGGAATCACCTAAAGGCTCTTTGGAAGAATTATATAGAGATGTCTTTATGACTTTATTAGATCCTTATATACATGAAGCAGTAGATAATTATTATGAAATGAACACAGGATATTCTCCAAATGTAGACCCTTGGGATCCTAAAATTATTATATCGTGAGACCTGATGGATATAGAAGATTTGGATTTGAAATAATGCTCCAAGTATCTCCATACTTAGGTGCACATAATTCAATTGGAACTGACCTTATTACATTCAGAATATCTTCGGGGGAAGTAACCGTTGAAAAATTTGAGCATATAAAGAGTTATCCAATTCCCCCGTGGTTGCAAAAGACTGAATGATTATTTCCTATATTAAACATCAAATTCTCTATGGATAATCTACCTTTCGAAATCTTGCTTAACATTAGAGAAATGCCTTTTTATTTACTTTTAGATCTACGAGTAAAATAGATTATTCCTGACCCCATTAATGATAGTATAGTGTAGATGAATACCCCAAAACACTTAGATTACTTCTGTAGATGCGTAATCAAAAACAACTTTCTTGCATTGCTTACAAATGTATGCTTCAAGTGCTACTCCGGTTAAATAATTTTTTGCAATTAGAACTTCACCATCCCTAGGAAGCAAGGATATCTTATGCTTTTTCTTTGCCCACAGCATAATCTGTCCAGCCTGTAAATATCCCTTCTCCATTTCTGTATTGCAATATGGACATATCATATATTAAATCCCCCTCTAAATCACTGCTTATCTATATTTTAAGAAATAATGTACAAGTAATATCAATATTACTATTACAATACCATTCATGAATACTATGAGTCAAATAAACATTCATTAATTAGTTTCAATATATATAT
>DAIUFH010000090.1:0-7809 GCA_036844705.1 Tissierella sp. | reverse complement strand
TTTAAAACTTCATGACATAAATATTAAATCCTTTGGTTCTACTGACAAGGGTCTATCTTTTCTAATAGAGCTAGATGGAAAAAATATATTCTTTGCTGGTGATTTGAACTGGTGGTATTGGGATGATGATAGTGAACAGGAAAAGGTGGAGATGGAAAGAGAATTTAAGTCTGAAATTGATAAATTGAAAAAATATAAGATAGATATTGCCTTTTTCCCAGTAGATCCAAGGTTGAATGAAAATTATTATCTCGGGGGAGAGTATTTTATAAATGAATTAAAGCCAAAAGTATTTATTCCAATGCACTTTGGGGATAAGTATGAAGTAACTACTGATTTTATCCACAAAATGAAAGATACTCCAATACACATTGTGGAAATCACAAAAAAGAATCAAATTTTAGAAGCTTAAACTCTTTATGAGATGTATTTATGATATAATTTTCTTCAGGGTTGAATAATTATTGTGGAGTGATATCATGAAAAAAACTAACTTTGACTCAATATTAATGCAAAATATTTTGCACCATGGACATTCAGGAATTCATGTAATAGATAGAAATAGAAAAACAATTATTTATAATAAGATGATGGCTGAATTAGAAGGTTTAGATGTAGACTATGTGATGAACAAAGATATTTTAGATATCTTTCCAACCTTAAATGAAAGAACTTCAACACTCATTAAAGTGATGGATTCAGGTGAAGCAATAATAAACAACACCCAAACCTATTTAAATTATAAGGGTCATAGTATAACAACTATAAGTACTACTCTACCATTAAAATATAATGAAGAAATAATTGGAGCTGTGGAATTAGCTCAAAATATAACTGTAATGAGAGGGCTTTCCGAAAGGTTAATGGAATTGCAGAAGGAATTGACTGTCAAAAATAGAACGAATATCAAAAATAAAATAAGAATGTATCACTTTGTTGATATCATCGGTGATGATGAGAATCTCAAATTAGCCAAAATAATAGCTGAGAAAGCAAGTAATTCATCATCCAGTGTTCTTATCTATGGTGAAACAGGTACGGGAAAGGAAATGTTTGCGCAAAGTATACATTATAATGGAGTTCGGTCTAATAAAGCCTTTATTGCACAAAACTGTGCTGCAATTCCTGAATCTCTGCTTGAAGGTTTATTGTTTGGGACTGTAAAGGGTGGTTTTACCGGAGCTGTAGAGCGTGAAGGTTTATTCGAACAAGCAAATGGAGGAACATTGTTACTTGATGAAATCAATTCTATGGCTTTACCTCTACAAGCTAAACTCCTTAGAGTACTACAAGAAGGCTATATAAGGAGGATAGGTGGAACTAAAGATATCCCGATAGACGTCAGAATAATAGCGACAACAAATGAAAACCCCCATGACTGTATTAGAGCTGGTACTTTACGGAATGACTTATACTATAGATTAAGCGTTATAAATATAGTTATCCCGCCTTTAAGGAATAGAATCGATGATATGGAAATTTTATGTGACTATTTTATAAAAAAATATAATAGAGATATGAACAAAAGTATTCAAGGAATTTCTAAGGATGTTATCGATAGATTTAAGGAATATATGTGGCCGGGTAATATAAGAGAATTGGTGAATTTTATTGAAGGGGCAATGAATTTTGCTACGTCAATTGACACAATATTGTACAAGGAACATTTTCTATCTTCTAGCTTTATTCCAGCTAAATCGTCATATTCCTCAAAATTGGAAGATAAACTGGATGAAGAATCTCTACCTATAGTATTGAGGAATATTGAAGAAGAATTAATTCAAAAAACTCTCATAAAATATAACTATAACATCACAAAGTCAGCAAAAAGGCTAGGTATAAAAAGGCAGACATTGCAACATAAATTGAAAAAAATAGACTAAAACGCAATATATTTTGCACCCAAAAGCAAAATATATTGCGTTTTTTGATAATCTTTTTATCATTTATTGCTGAAAATTAAGTAGTTTACAAAATTAAATATTTGGCATACTAATTGCAATGTATATAATATTGTAAAATTTTTAGGAGGTGTTCGCATATGAGAAATGAGAATGTAAAGGTTATCATTTGGGGTTTAGGCTCCATGGGCAAAGGTATGGCTGAATTGCTACTAACCAAAAAAGGTGTAGATATAGTAGGTGCTGTAGCAAGAGGCGAAAAAATAGGAAAGAATATGTATGAATTCTTAGGTCTTGAAAAGGGTGATAGAAAAGATGTCATAATGGGTTCATATGAAGATGTAATAACAGAAAAAGCTGCGGATGTTGTTTTAATCTGTACAGATTCTTTTACAAAAGATGTATTTGATAAGTGCAAATTCGTACTAGAAAAGAAGATAAATATTGTAACTACTGCAGAAGAAATGTCATATCCCCAAGCACAAGAACCAGAATTGGCTAAAGAATTAGATAAAATAGCTAAAGAAAATGGTGTTACAGTATTGGGAACAGGTATAAACCCAGGATTGATAATGGATTTATTAGTTATTACATTAACAGGTGCTTGTTACGATGTTGATCATATAGTTGCAAAAAGAGTTAATAACTTATCACCATTTGGACCTGCAGTAATGAGAGAACAAGGTGTAGGCCTAACTGTAGAGGATTTCAACAATAAAAATGAATCTGGAGAATTAGCAGGTCATGTTGGCTTTGCTGAATCAGTTAATATGATAACAGATGCTTTAGGATGGAAATTATCCGATGAAGTTAAATTATCAAAATCACCTATAGTATCAAATGTATATAGGAAAGCTCCTTATGCTGAAGTTCAAGCAGGAGATGTTGCAGGAGTTAATATGCTTGGAAATGGTTATGTAGATGGTGAACTAAAAATTGAAATGATACACCCACAACAAGTTGAACCACAATTAGAGGGTGTTGAAACAGGAGATTATATAACAATTAAAGGCACACCAGATATTAGCATGGCAATCAATCCAGAAGTTCCAGGTGGAATTGGTACAATAGCTATGTGTGTAAATATGATTCCTCAAGTAATCAATTCAAGACCTGGACTAAAGACAATGATTGATCTTCCTGTACCAAGAGCTATTATGGGAGATATGAGAGAACTTATAGAAGACTAAAGAAAGGATGTTGCAAAATGGACGCCAAACGTGGAGATTGGGTTCGTATTCATGAAATAGTACTAAAAGTAGGAGAAAGAGCTCCAGGAATTCCAGAGGACACTCAAAATGTACCTCTTGAAATGTGGGATAAGGGATTTCTATTAAATGAAAGTGCTAACTTCGGTGATGAAGTTGAAGTAGAAACATATATTGGAAGAAAAGTTAAAGGAACTTTAATTGAAAAAAATCCTTATTGGAAACACAATTTTGGTAAAGCAGTACCTGAAATTCTTTATATTGGAAGACAAGCTAAAGAAATATTGAGTAGAGAAGGTGAATTAAATGACTAAGGATAGAAGCTATGAATCTGTAATGGCAAGAAAAGGCGAGATTATGAAAAAGGCTGTGGGAATTGACTTTGACAAATTTGAATCAGGAAGCATAGGCTTCGATTATGAAAAAATGATGTTAGAGACTGGATATTCTATTCAAGAGATTGAAGAGATTCAAAAACACACAGGAGTCGGTAATACACCTCTTTATGAACTAAAAAATATAACTGCATTAGCACGAAAATTCGCTCCTAAAGGTAAAGGGGCAAGAATATTCTTAAAGGATGAAGCCTCCAACGCATCAGGTAGTTTTAAAGCAAGACGTGCAGCAACATCAATCTATCATGCTAAAAAACTAGGGTATAAAGGTGCAATTGCAGCTACCTCCGGAAACTATGGAGCAGCCGTAGCTTCTCAATGTTCTATGAATGGGTTAAAAGCAATTGTAGTTCAAGAGTGTTATGATTCAAGAGGTGTTGGGCAACCGGAAATAATTGAAAAAGCCAGAGCATGTGAAGCATATGGCGCTGAAGTTGTACAGCTTACTGTAGGTCCTGAATTGTTTTATTCATTCCTTTTATTGCTTGAGGACACAGGATATTTTAATGCTTCTTTATATACTCCTTTTGCTATAGCCGGAGTAGAAACACTAGGTTATGAACTAGCAATGGAATTTAGAGAAAGAGAAGGAAAAGATCCAGATGTAGTAGTTGTTACAAACGCAGGTGGTGGTAATCTTACTGGTACAGCAAGAGGCTTGTTGAAAGCAGGTGCAAAAGATACTCAAGTAATCGGAGCCAGCGTAGACTTGACAGGACTTCATATGGCTAGTGATAAACAGTTCAACAAAAAATCATTTACTACAGGTCATACCGGATTTGGAATTCCATTTTCAACATGGCCAGATAGATCTGATGTTCCTAGATCTGCAGCAAGGCCATTGAGATATTTAGATAGATATGTGACTATGAATCAAGGTACAGTATTCTATATGACAGAATTATTGGCTCAAATAGAAGGTCTAGAGAGAGGACCTGCCGGTAACACTGCATTATCTGCAGCATTTAAATTGGCTCAGGAAATGGATCAGGATCAAATAATCGTAGTTCAAGAAACAGAATACACAGGTGCTGGAAAACATATACTTCCACAATTGACTTTTGCAAAGGAAAATGGAATTGAACTTTTAATAGGAGATCCAACTGAAGAGATTCCTGGTAAGAATATTATTTTACCTAAGGATCCAAGCTATGTTAAAGTAAAAGAATTGGATGTTGACAAATTAAAATTATCATTAATTAAGCATTGTATAAGTAATTCAAATGCAACAAAGGTAAATAAAGACGATGTAGCATTTTTAATAGCTGAAACTAAATCAAATGAAAAATTTGTTAAAAAAGCACTTGAAGATTTAAATGTATCTATAGTAGAATAGGAGGTTAATAATGAGCAGACAAGACGACTTTGATATAAGAAGACAACACCTTGCTAATCTTTCCGAAGAAGAGTTGGAAGAAAGATTTTGGCAACTAGCTGAAAAGATAGTTGATCCAATTGTTGAATTAGCAGAAACACATACCTCTCCTTCTATAGAAAGAAGTGTCTTACTGAGAATGGGATTCTCAAGTATTGAAGCAAAATCAATAGTAGAAAATGCTATTGATAGAGGATTAATAGGTAAAGGTGCAGGACATATAGTATATAAATTAGCAAAATCTAAAAATATTGATTATAGAGACGCAGGATTATTATTAGTTGAAGGTAATAATTGGGATGATGTAGTTAGCTTGTTTAAGGGAGGTGCCAATTAATGGAATTAAAAAGAAACGAAAAACTAGATGTTGAAGAGATATTAAAAGACCTTGAACATTATAGACCTAGAAGAAGAGGTTGGCACTGGAGAGATGGAGCAAATGAAAAAAGAAAAATTGGTAAATTTGATTTCTATGAAACTTCAGATCCTTTAAAAAAGAGTCAACCACTACCAGCAGCAAAATACTTTGAAAATATAGATCCACAACCTTCTCCTGTTATCACAACTGAGATAGCATCCGGCAGGTTTGAGGATGATATAAGAAGAATGAGAATGGCTGCATGGCATGGTGCAGACCACCTAATGGTTATAAGAACTGCCGGGCAATCTCACTTTGATGGATTGATCGAAGGAACTCCACAAGGAGTTGGTGGTATTCCTATAACAAGAAAGCAGGTTAGAGCACAAAGAAAAGCCATAGATGCTATTGAAGATGAAGTTGGCAGACCTATAAATTATCATAGTTATGTATCAGGTGTTGCAGGTCCAGAAATAGCTGTAATGTTTGCAGAAGAAGGTGTAAATGGTGCACACCAGGACCCACAATATAATGTTCTTTACAGAAATATTAACATGGTAAGATCCTTCGTAGATGCTGCTGTTGCTAAAAAAGTAATGGCTTGGGCAGATATAGCTCAAATTGATGGTGCACATAATGCAAATGCAACTGCAAGAGAAGCTTGGAAGGTAATGCCTGAACTAATGGTTCAACATGCTATTAACTCTATATTTTCAGTTAAGGTTGGTATGAAAAAGGAAAATATTTGCCTTTCAACTGTACCACCTACAGCACCACCAGCACCATGCATGAGAATTGACTTACCTTATGCAGTCGCATTGCGAGAATTATTTAAGGAATATAAAATGCGTGCACAACAAAATACGAAATATATGGAGTCTTCTACTAGAGAAGCAACCGTAACACACGTATTAAATCTATTAATTTCAGAATTGACTAGTGCTGATATTCAATCAACTATTACTCCTGATGAAGGAAGAAATGTTCCATGGCATATTTACAATATTGAAGCTGTAGATACTGCTAAACAATCCTTTACAGGTATGGATGGACTTAAGGAAATGGTTGAAATTAAAAGAGATGGAGAATTAGGGGAAAAGGTACGTGAGCTTAAAGAAAGAGCGACTCTATTCATGGAAGAAATTCTTGAAATAGGTGGATATTTTAAAGCTGTAGAAGAAGGGTTCTTTGTTGATTCCGGATGTTACCCAGAGAGAAATGGAGACGGTATCGTTAGAAAAAGTGATGCAGGTGTAGGCGTAGGGACAGTTTATGAAAGAGAAGAAGACTATATGGCACCAGTAACAGCACACTTTGGATATAACAACATTGCACAATATGATCCAAATTTAGTTGATGATCCTGCAAAGTTAATAGGCGGAGGTACTTTTGAAGATCCTTCAAAGATTATTTATATTGATGAACTAGATGATACTGATAACGTAAATGTAAGACTTAAAGAAGTTGAAGATTTGCGAAAAACTTCAAAGATAAAACCTGAAATGGAATGGATGGGAGATGGTATTGTCCATACTGCTATGTTCCTTCCAACTGATGAAAGAACTGCAGAATTCGCAGCAATTGAAATAGGTAAAAAATTGGGTCTTGTAGATGTAGAAGTAATTCACAAAGAAATAATGCAGGAAGCCGAAGGTACAAGAGTAGAAATCAAAGGTAGAGTAGACTTCACCATTGACTTAGATAAACTTGTAATACCACCAAAACCTGAGATAATGACAGAAGATGAAATTAGAAATGACATCAAAAACAATCCAATGAAGATAGTTGCAGCTACTGTAGGAGAAGATGAACACTCCGTTGGACTTAGAGAAATAATAGACATTAAACATGGTGGTATTGAAAAGTATGGTATAGAATGTCATATACTTGGTACATCTATTCCTGTAGAAAAGCTAGTAGATGCTGCTATAGAATTAAAGGCCGATGCAATATTAGCATCAACTATCATCTCTCATGATGACATCAACTATAAAAACATGCAGAAACTAAATGAAATAGCCATAGAGAAAGGTATTAGAGACAAGGTGATTATAATATCAGGAGGTACTCAAGTTTCTAATGAATTGGCTGTTGAATCCGGAGTAGATGCTGGATTTGGTAGGGGAAGCAAAGGGCAACATGTAGCAACATTCTTAGTTAAGAAGAGACGTGAAATGAATGCTAATTAATTTACTTGTAGCTGAAATCGGTTCAACCACAACAGTAATTAATGCTTTTAACAATTTTGACTCATGCCCTGAATTTGTAGGGCAGGGTCAAGCCCCTACCACAGTTAATGAAGCGGATGTAAATATTGGACTTAGAAATGCAATAGAAGATTTAAAACAAAACTTAAATGTAGATACAATAGAGTATGATGAGCTTATATCAACATCTTCAGCAGCTGGTGGTTTGAAAATGACAGTTCATGGTCTTGTATATGATATGACAGTGAGAGCAGCAAAAGAAGCAGCATTAGGTGCTGGTGCTAATATAAAGATGATTACTTCTGGAAAACTTAGAAAATCAGATATTAGAAAAATTGTTGATATAAAGCCAAATATAATTTTGA
>DAIUFH010000089.1:0-7935 GCA_036844705.1 Tissierella sp. | reverse complement strand
TTAAGGAGACGTATGTCTCCTTTTTAAGTGGTTTATGCAGGATATATTGATATAATTAAGGAGCTGGTTTTTTGGGGAATATAATGCAGTCATTTATATTGACTCTGATAGTAGGATTATCCATGGGTCTTGGTAGTATTCTTTCTTTTTTTATTAAGACTTCTCAAAAGAAACTTTTATCACTGGCACTAAGTTTTTCTGCTGGAATAATGATATATGTTGCATTTATGGAAATGCTTCCTGAAGGGATGCATCTAATAGAAGATTATATGGGTGAAGAACATAGTTGGCTGGCGCTTGTATGGTTTTTCTCCGGAATGTTTATTACAGCTATTTTTGAATGGATTATACATGCTTTTGCAGGAGATGTACACTCTCATGGACATGAGCACAATCATAACCATAACCATGAGCATACAGGAGAAAATGATCATTTGGAAAAATTAGGTCTGATGTCAGCAATAGCAATTGGGGTACATAATATACCTGAAGGCTTGGCATTATTTACATCAGGATTAGTGGACATAACCCTGGCATACCCGGTAGCTGCTGCTGTGATTATTCACAATATACCCTTAAGTGTAGCTATATCACTTCCTTTGTCATATTCAACAGGCAGTAAAACAAAGGCATTTTTATATACATTATCGGTAGGGCTTATGCAGCCATTAGGTGCAGTTTTAGGATATGCGTTATTATCAAACTTTTTTAATGATTTGGTATTTGGAATACTTTTCAGTGTTGTTGCTGGGATTATGATATTTGTAGCTTTAGATGAATTGCTACCTGCTGCTCAAAGAAATCAGGACCACCACATTTCTGTATATGGTGCCATAGCAGGAATGATTGTAATGGCTGCGGCCTTAAGTCTTTTCGGCCACTCACATTAACATTGAACAAAGGATCGTCATCCTGAGCCACTATTATGTCATTCCGAGCCACCCCTATGTCATGCTGAGCAACGCGAAGCATCTCGGGTTTAATCGTGAAAAATGAATTGTGAATTAAAAATTTGTAATTTTTCATACCTTTGTCCAATATGATATTATAAGAATAGAAGGAGGGGTATTTATGGGTACATCAATAACTACCTTATTAGCATTTTTAGCAGGTTTAGTAATACTGTATATTGTAGGTATGTTGTTAGTAGTTCCTATCAAGATATTGATAAAGCTACTTATAAATGGAATAATAGGTGGAGTTTTACTTTGGTTTTTTAACCTTATTGGAGGAATTTTTGGATTATTTATTGCAATAAATCCTTTAAACGCAGTAATTGTGGGTATATTAGGTGTACCTGGAGTAATCCTGTTACTTGTATTGCAGCTTATACTTTAAAAAATAATTTTTTTGTACTACCCTTGCCAAGCACTTTATATTTAGAAATGAATAAAATAAGTAATAAGGGATAATAATCATGGCAAGGGGTGGTATCATGTATTGCAAAATTTGTGGAGAAAATAGGGATGTAATAAGAATCTTTAGTATAAATATGTGTAAAGAGTGTTTTAATGAACTAAGCTTTATATCAGTAAATGATGAAAAATATGATGTATATAAAAACTTAATAAGAATACTCCTAAGTTACTACATAGGTGATAAACAACTACTAAACCCTGTAAATTGATACAGGGTTTTTGCATAAAAACTTTTTACGCTGTTGTCATTCTGAGACTGGCAGTATAATATCTGCTCCCGAAGAATCTTGGGTTTCAACTCTTAGTTCTTAGTTCTTAGTTCTTAACTCTTAGCTCTTAGTTCGATATCTTTCTGTCTCTAATGACAACATCAATGTGTCATGCTGAGCATTTCTTTTGTCATTCCGAGCATTCCTTTTTGTCATGCTGAGCGTAAGCGAAGCATCTCGGGTTTAACTCTTAACTCTTAGTTCTTAGTTCTTAACTCCATAAGCTAGACCCCAACGATCGTGAATTGTGAACTGTGAACTGTGAATTGTGAACTGTGAATTGAAATTTGTGAACTGTGAATTGAAATTTGTGAATTGAAATTTTTGTTTATAAATGCTAAAAAAATAGTTTATATATATTAAAATGTGATATATAATATTTAAGATATTTAATTAATTGTTAGGAGGTAGATACTGTAACATGAAAACACCCGTATTTGATGCATTAAAGAGCCTAAAGGAGGAAAACAGTGTGTCCTTCCATATGCCAGGCCATAAAGGCAAAAATACACTGATAAATTGGGGTGATTATATTCCGGCTATAGATACAACTGAGGTTGAAGGAATGGATAATCTACTTGAGCCAAGAGGTATTATCCAGGAGTCACAGGAATATGCATCTAAAGTTTTTGGGGCAAAGGCGACTTATTATAGCGTAAATGGTTCTACGGGAAGTAATTATATAGCATTAGCAACTATAACAAAGCCGGGAGATAAGGTATTAGTTCAGAGAAATTGTCATAAATCAATATACAATGCACTAATTTTAAATAGAATAAAACCTGTTTATATGTTTCCTAATTACAATGAAAACTACAATGTATTAACAGGAATAGATCCAGATGATATAGATAGTATATTGACAGAACAACCAGACATTAAGGCTGTAGTCATGACATATCCAAATTATTATGGAGTTTGCTCAGATATAAAGAGGATTGTAGAGATTGTTCATAAACATGGGAAGGTTTTAATGGTCGATGAGGCGCATGGTTCCCATATGAGCTTCTCAGATAAATTACCTTTATCAGCTTTACAAGCCGGTGCAGATATAGTTATTCATAGCACACATAAAACATTACCAAGCTTCACACAAACATCCCTTATTCATGTTGGTTCAGACAGAATAGACTTAAATAAGCTTAGAGACAGATATCAGCTATACACCACAACAAGCCCATCATATCTATTTACATTGTCGAATGAAATAGCAGCGGCTTATATGGATAGCGAAGAAGGTAAAAACAGACTTGAGTGGAGCATTGAAAAATGTGAAGAAATAGTTAAGAGACTAAACGCAATTGACAGGGTAGAGGTATTCACCGGAGACCCTACTGATAAAACCATTCATGCTAAAGATGTCACAAAGATACTAATAAGCATAGACGGCATTAAAGGATCTAAAATCAAGAAGAGATTGAAATCTGAATACAATATAAGACTTGAAATGGCTGACTATTATTATGCATTAATATTGACAAGCTTAATGAATGATGAACAAGATTATGAAAAGGTAGTAGCTGCAGTTGAAGATATGGCTAAAACATCCGCATATGAAGAGATAAATTATGTAAATATAAAGATGCCTGATCCAAAGATAATTATTACTCCTGCAGAAGCATATTATAGTAAGAAACAGCAAGTTACATTAAAAGAAGCTATAGGTAAAATTGCTGCAGCACCAATTATCCCATATCCACCAGGAATACCATTGATAGTACCAGGTGAGAAATTTACCCAGGAAATCTATGATCATATCTTGTTTCTAATGGAAAACGGACTGGAAATTGTGGGTTTAATGGGATATAATAAAGACCATATAGTAGTAATTGAATAAAGGAGTTGTTTATAATTGGCGGGCAAGTTTATAGCATTGGAAGGTCCTGATGGTTCAGGGAAGTCGACCATTATCAATTTGATTGGAAATTACATGAAGGATAGAAATCTTGAGTTTATTGTAACAAGAGAACCAGGAGGAACCTTAATAGGAGAAGAGATTAGAGACATAATAATTGACAACAAGCATACTAACATGGGTGCAGAAACCGAAGCTCTTCTTTTTGCAGCAGCCCGCAGTCAACATGTTCATGAAAGAATTTTGCCTGCTTTAAATGAGGATAAAATAGTATTGTGTGATAGATTTTTGCTATCCAGCTTAGCATATCAAGGAGTAGGCAGAAATTTAGGTATTGAAAGTGTTAAGATGATAAATGATTTTGGGTTAAGGGGTATATATCCTGATTTGATACTATTCTTTCATGTAGATCCAGAAATTACACTTAAAAGAAAGATCGACAACCTAGGTGGAGACAGGTTGGAGAAAGAGGGTAATGAGTACCATAATAGGGTATATAATGGATATATGGAACTGTTAAAAAAATATCCTAAAAATATAATTGTAATTGATGCTACCAAATCTATAGATGATGTTTGTAAACAATGCATCAATGCAATAGAAAAAATACTATAAAAAGGAGTGGAAGAAATGAAACTAATAGTAGCAATAGTTCAGGATCAGGACTCTCCAAGTTTGGTTGATGATTTAAATGAAAAAGAATTCAGGGTAACAAAATTAGCTTCAACTGGGGGATTTTTAAAATCCGGTAATACAACTCTTTTGATTGGAGTAGAAGATGAACAGGTTAATAGTGTAATTAAGGTTATCGAGGATAATTGTAAAACTAGAGAAATAACCACATCCTTATTGACAGTAACAATGCCTGGAGACACATATATTCCGTATCCTTTAGAAGTTAAGGTTGGAGGAGCAACTGTATTTGTTCTAGATATTGAAAAACATATAAGAGTATAGGAGGGATTTGTTTTGAAATTAGCTATAGCAATTATTCAAGATGAATATATAAATAGAGTATTGAAAGCACTGATGGCGGAAAAAGTTAGGACAACAAAGCTTTCCTCGACAGGTGGATTTTTAAAAAAAGGAAATACAACTCTTCTAATTGGGGTTGAGAATGATCAAGTAGATCATATCATTGACTTAATTAAGGCTCAATGTGAGAGTACTAAGGTTAAGGAAGGAGAAAGCGAGATTACAGTTGGTGGAGCTAATATATTCATAATGGACATCGACCAGTATAAAAGAATCTAGCTTAAATATTTATGGATTTTAATCAAGTATTAGGGCATGAAAAGATTATAGAAATTCTTAAAAGAGCTATAAGAAATAAGACCGTAAGCCATAGTTATATCTTTGAAGGTGAAGAAGGCTTAGGTAAGAAAAAGATTGCGCTTATATTTGCAAAGACATTACTATGTAAGGAACAAAAAGAGGAGCCATGTAACCATTGTACTTCCTGTATGAAATTTGATAGTTCTAATCATCCTGATTTAATACTTATAGAGCCCGAAAAGGGACTAATTAAGAAGGGTGCAATCGAAGAACTTGTCAAAAGTGTTGCAATGGCTCCTTTTGAATCCATGCGGAAAGTATATATAATAAATGATAGCCACAAGATGAACTTAGAGGCTAAAAATACATTACTAAAGACACTTGAAGAACCACCTGAATACATAAATATTATTTTAATAACATCCAATATTAACAATCTCTTGCCTACAATTAGATCCAGATGTCAAAGTATCAAATTCTATCCTGTTGAAAATAAAAAGATAGTGGACTTGCTTGTAAATGTTTACGATAAATCAATAGATGAAGCAAATTTCATTGCTGATTTTACACGAGGATCAGTGGGAAAGTCAATAGAGCTTAGTACTTCAGATGACTTTTTTAATAAGAGAGAGGAAATAATTAGGATAATAGATGGAATTGTTAAAGGAGATAAAAGCAAAGCATTAAGTTCCATAGACTTTTTTAATGAAAATAAGGATAGTATTGATGAAATTTTGGACATATTTCTTATATGGTTCAGAGATTTGATTATATATAAGGAAACAGGTAAAAATGAATTTATCTTCAATAAGGATAAAATTGACTTCCTAAGAGTTCATTCTTTTATGGAATTTACCCAAATTAATGATATAATATATAAGATACAAGAAACAAAAGATAACATTAATAAAAATGTAAATTTTCAATTGTCTATAGAGACTATGCTTTTAAAGATTCAGGAGGAATTTTAATGGTAACTGTTGTAGGTGTTAGATTTAAAAAAGCAGGGAAGATATATTATTTTGACCCTGATATTATAGATGTTAAGTTCAATGATTTTGTAGTCGTTGAAACCGCAAGAGGTATAGAATTTGGACATGTAGTTATTGGTTCAAAAGAGATTAGCGAAGAAGATATAGTATCTCCTCTTAAAAAGGTAATACGCATAGCAACTGATGAAGATTTTGATATGCATAGAGAAAACAAGAGAAAGGCAAAAGAAGCTATTGAATTATGTCAGGCTAAGGTAGGAGAACACAACCTTAAGATGAAGCTAGTTGATGTTGAATATACTTTTGATAATAATAAGGTTATATTTTATTTTACTGCAGATGGAAGAGTTGATTTCAGAGAACTTGTAAAAGACTTGGCCGCAATCTTTAAGACTAGAATAGAATTAAGACAGATTGGTGTCAGAGACGAGGCCAAGATGGTCGGCGGTATAGGACCTTGTGGAAAACAGTGTTGTTGTGCCCAATTTCTAGGAGAATTTGATCCTGTATCTATTAAAATGGCAAAGGAACAAAGCCTTTCGTTGAACCCAACCAAGATATCAGGTCTTTGTGGTAGACTCATGTGCTGCTTGAAATATGAGCATAATACATATGAAGAGCTGTTGAAAAATACGCCACAAACGGGCGCAATAGTTGTAACGCCTTTAGGTAAAGGTACCGTAGTAGATTCATACACACTTCTTGAAAGAGTAAAAGTGAAAGTTAAATTGAATGATGGTACCGAAGATTTACTTCAATATCAGATATCTGATATTGAAGTAACAGGTGAACTAGACCCAGCATATGTAAAAACTGAAGATAATAATCATAATATTTCAGACATGATAGGTTTGGATGATTAATATTAAAAATATCTTTAAATATTGATATGTTTCTGTTAGAATAAAAACGTAAGGAAACATAGGAGGTGAACAAAGTGGCTTATCATATTACTGATGATTGTATAGCTTGTGGTGCATGTCAACCAGAATGCCCAACAGATGCTATTTCAGAGGGAGATATTTATTCAATAGATCCAGAAAAGTGCATTGATTGTGGAGCTTGTGCAGGAGTATGTCCTGTAGACGCACCTCAACCAGAATAGAAGTACTTATAAAAGAGACCCTAAGGGTCTTTTTTTATAAAAAGACCCAATGTACAGTTCACAATTCACAATGCACAATTTAGACGGCCCCTGGCCGTCAAACTGCGACTAATGTTTTTTAGAGGGTTTTGGTCATTCTGAGTGTTAGCGAAGAATCTCAACCCAAACTGTCATTCTGAGCGTTAGCGAAGAATCTCGGGTTTTAATTGTGAACTGTGAACTGTGAATTGTGAATTGGTAGTGAATTGGTAGTGAATTTTGAACGGAGTGAAAAAATGAAAGAACGCATAGACATAGTTCCTGGAACAAATTACAAGATAATACAAAATAAGAGCAACTTCTCCTATGGAACTGATGCCATTTTTTTATCTGACTTTACTAAACCAAAAGGGTTGATAATGGACCTTGGTACAGGTACTGGCATCATTCCTCTAAGATTAATCGATAAAGGCAGTATAGACACGATATATGGTGTTGAGATACAGGAAGAAGTTGTAAACCTTGCCCAAATGAGTATTGAATTAAATGGACTTGAAGATAAAATAAAAATCTTACATATGGATATAAAAGAGCTGAACAAAAAATTTGGTAAAAATACCTTTGATGTCGTAACAACAAATCCTCCGTATATGAAAACAGGTGGAGCTATTATAAATGCCGATGAAAATTTCGCTATATCCAGACATGAAATAGCCTGCAACCTTGAGGATATAGTAAAAACGGCTAACTACCTTCTAAAGCCATTAGGAAAATTCTATATGGTACATAGACCAGATAGGCTTGTGGATATATTATATACTATGAGACAATATAAAATAGAACCAAAATACATAAGATTTGTTCAGCCAAAGATAAACAAAAAACCAAATCTATTACTTATTGAAGGATTAAAAGATGGGAAAAAAGATTTAAAATTCTATGACCCATTAATAGTGTATAATGAAGATGGAACCTATACAGATGAGATATATAAGATTTATAATATAGTTAAGAACTAAGAGTTAAGAACTAAGAACTAAGA
>DAIUFH010000088.1:0-8014 GCA_036844705.1 Tissierella sp. | reverse complement strand
ATTTACCGGTAAATAATCAGCTAACTGATAGCTCAATATGGATTGGACTAGGTTTTCTTCAATTCTAGGTATGGATACTTCTCTCATTATTATTTTAGTAGAATTCACAACTCCATATACATTTCCTAAATGTACTTCATTTTCTAACAGCGCCTTCTTTAAAATATACATTAACTGCTCCATATCATGAATTTCTCCATCAATATACAAGCCAGCCGGTAGCTTTATTGAAAACATTTTCTCAACTATGATATATTTTTTGGTAAATTTACCTTCAATTATCTTAACCTCATCAGCATTTAAGTCCATGGACAAGGTATTTTTATTATTAAAGAGACTCAATAACACTCCCCCTTTTAATCAATTAGAAACACAATCAATATGAAAAGATGCACTATATTATCAAAACAAGGATTTCGATTTAAATAAACAAATTCAAATACCAATCTACAATAGCCTGTCCCCAAAGAACTGTTATAAAAAAGGAGAAATTAATAAATGGCGCAAAAGGTATTGGATCTTTTCTAGTTTTAATTTGAGCTAACAATAGAAATGCTGAAATAATTGCAGCAAGAATAAAGGACAAAAAAATATTAAACAATATATATTTAGCACCTAAAACAAAACCTAAAGCAGAGATAAGTACAATATCCCCTGCCCCCATCCCACCTTTTGACAACAATACTATAATTAAAAATATTCCTCCTGCTAATAACAATCCTCCCAAATCATATAGTAAATTTATCGATAACCCAAATAAAAAGAAATTAATGCTTTTATATAAAATAGCTAGTATAAAGATCATAACAACTAAAAAATCAGGTATAATCATTTCTTTTAGATCAATAAAAGTAATCACTATAAGTATAGATGATAAGATTGAGTAGAAAAAATAATTCATGCTTAGATTAAATTCTTTATATAAGACTATATACATCAATGCTGTAAGCATTTCAACTATAGGATATTGTATTGATATATCTGACTTGCAATACCTGCATTTCCCTCTTAGAGTCATATAAGATAATAATGGCACATTATCGTACCATTTGAGTTTGGCATTGCATTTTGGACAATGTGAGCCTGGAAATACAATACTTTCTTTCCTCGGTATTCGAAATATACACACATTTAGAAAAGAACCTATTACAAGTCCATATGTGATGATTAAAACAATCATAATTCACCTTCTTTAGGTTCCATAAACAAACAATTTTCCCACCCAATTTTTCCTAAAGTATCATCTTCAACACTATCGATTATATATTCTTTTTTAACCAACTCATTATAAGCTTCACTGGCATCTTTAGCGTTAATTAATGAAGAAGTTTCTGTTTCTTCAAGCATATAAAGACTGACAGCACTATTAAGTGTTTTTATAGTAGCAGCAAGGGCAGTTTCCTCTGCCTTTTTTTGTGTCTTACTAAATTTAGGCACGGCTATTGCCATCAATATCCCCAATATAGCTATTACTATTATCAACTCAACAAGTGTAAATCCCTTATTATTTCTCTTCCTATTAATCCATTCCAACATTTTACTTATCCCCTTTATCTTTCAAATAAATAATTGTGAACTATGAATTGTGAATTGTGAATTGTGAATTGTCTATATAGTATTTACCATATCAAATATAGGCATTGCCATTGCTATAACTATAAATCCAATAATAAATGCCATTACTATAATCATTATTGGCTCCAACAGTGTTGTCAATCTTTGAAGACTTGCTTCTACCTCCTCATCGTAAAAGTCAGCAGTTTTGTTGAGCATAGAGCCTAAGGAGCCTGATTCTTCTCCTATTTTAATCATAGAATCCACCATTGACGGAAATATTTTTACATTCTTTACAGCACTAGAAAGTGTCATCCCTTTTCTTATGTTTTCTATGCTTAATTCCAATCCATCTTGAATCACTCTATTGTTTACAACATTTTCTACAATATCCATAGCTTGTAACAATGGTATCCCCGATGATATTAGGGCTGATAAAGTTCTTGCGAATCTTGAGGTAATAATCTTTACTGTTATTATTTTTAGCCCTGGAATTGTAATCATTAATCTGTCAAAAAATCTTTTTCCTTTTAAACTTCTTTTAAAAGCAATAGTGCCCATAACAACTCCCAAAATGATTACAATATATAGATACCATAAGGCTTTAATTGAGTTACTTAGTGATATTAAAACTTGTGTTGACCAAGGTAGAGCAACCCCACTTCCTTCAAACATACCCATGAAGGTTGGCAATACTTCCACAATCATAAATATAACTACTGCAATGGATACTATCATAAGAATCATTGGGTAAATCATTGAACTTTTTATCTTTGCTTCAAGTCTGTTTTCCTTTTCAAAGTGGATTGCCATTCTTTCCATAATAGTATCTAAATTACTGCTTAATTCTCCAGCTTCTACCATGTTAATTAACAAAGCAGGAAATATATTCTCATATTTGCTCATAGCCTCTGAAAGACTTTCGCCTTTTTGAACATTCTCACAAATATTGGCAATAGCATCTTTTAGGATTTTATTCTGGGTTTGATCTACTAGAATTTTTAAACCTTTAACGATTCCAAGGCCTGCATCAATCATCGTGTAAAATTGTCTGCAAAAAATAGCTAAATCCTTTTTCTTTACCTTCTTTTTAAATATATCTATTTGGGCTTCAGCTTCAATATCTCGTTCAATGGATATAATCAATTCGTTTTTTCCCTTAAGCATACTGATGGCATCAGCTTCACAGTCTCCTATAAATATCCCATCATTTTTTTGCCCATTTGGAGATAAGGATTTATATTTATATCTCATTTTAAAATCACCTACCTAAGTGTAAATCCTACCCTTAATGCTTCTTCCAATGATGTTTGTCCATCTAATGCTAATGAAATTGCAGATTGAAATAAAGTCGTCATGCCATCCTCTATTGCGTTTTTCCTTATTGTATCAGTGGTAGATCTCATATCTATTAGTCTTCTTATTCCTTCATTTACAGGCATCAATTCATAGACAGCAGTCCTACCCCTATAACCTTGATTGCATGCATTGCAGCCTATAGCTTTGTATAGGGCAATATCTTTATTTTCATCTATTCCCATCAATTTCTTTTCTGAATAACTAGCCTGGTATTTTCCCTTACATTTGGGACAAAGAACCTTAACCAGTCTTTGTGATACAATACCTACTACAGCAGATGATACTAAATATGGTTCAATACCCATGTCGATTAATCTCGCCACAGTTGACGGACTATCATTTGTATGAAGTGTAGATAACACTAAGTGTCCTGTGATAGCTGCTCTAACTGCAATTTCAGCTGTTTCACTATCCCTAATCTCACCAATCATAATAATATCGGGGTCTTGTCTTAAAATAGATCTGAGTCCAGAGGCAAATGTTAATCCGGATTTTTTATTTACCTGTACTTGATTAACACCTTTTATTTTATACTCAACTGGATCCTCTACGGTTATAACATTCTTTTCCTCAAGATTTAACTCCTTTAATATTGTATATAATGTTGTACTCTTTCCACTGCCAGTGGGACCAGTTACCAATATCATTCCATAAGGTTGTGACAATATATTATTTAATATTGATAAGTCCTTCTTACTAAATCCTAAATCCTCTTTTATGAAGTTAAAGTTTGATTTATCAAGTAGTCTCAATACAGTCTTCTCACCATAAACAGTTGGAAGTGTAGATATACGCATGTCCACATTGTGATTTTTAAAGCTCATTTCAATTCTTCCATCTTGTGATATTCTCTTTTCAGCAATATTCATTTTTCCCATTATTTTAATTCTTGTAATTAGGGCAGAAAGATTAGATCTAGGTAGATTCATTATTTCTGTTAAGTCACCATCAATCCGAAATCGGACTTTTATACCATCTTGATTTGGCTCGATATGTACATCTGAAGCCCTAGTTAAAATAGCTTGTTCTATAATCGAGTTTAACAGTTTAACAATTGGTGCAGATGAAACCTCAGCAACCTCCTCTTCCTCAATATCATCTGTTTCTATCGGCAAAAAATCATCGTTAAATTCGTCTAAAACTTTTTTAGCGATTGTACTACTATAAAATTTGTCTATGATTTTTTCTATTTCAGAATTTGATGCAACGCATGGCTTAACATCCATTTTAGTAAAGAGCTTTACATCATCAATAGCAATAAAATTCAAAGGATCAGCCATTGCTAAAATTAATGTATTATTATATTTATTTATAGCAATTAAATTATATTTTCTAACTAAGTTCTCTGGTAATAAAGTAACTACATTTATATTTATCTCATATTTGTCCAGATTTACTCTTGCAAATCCTGGTTTAAGAGGTGTATTTTGCAAATTATCACCTTTTTTCATATTTATACTAATATTTATTTTCGATATTTGTTTTGAAAATCCTTCTTTTTATTGTAAACATCCCTATATTTATTGTAAATATCCCATCTTTGACTTACATATGTTTACATAGAATTAATACAAATTGTAAGTAAATCTTACATTTTAACCCTGAATAAGCATTATACCGCAGCATAATTAGTTAATTTGTTGAAAAAAATTATATTATCATTTATGATAACATTTATTATGATAATAAATGTGGTTAGTTTATACATTATGTTTAAATTTTGACCTAAATAATATTGCTTTTAAGTGTAAGAATATTATTAGGAGGATGATAAAATGAAAAAAAATAAAATATTAGTTATTGCAATTAGTATAGCTGTTCTTGTTGGAATAGCTGGGTGTACTCCACAGGATACTGGTTTAAATAATACTAACAATAGATTGACAACTCAAGTAAGAGACAACAGAAATGTAGGAATGAATAATGATGATCTATTAGGTATGGATAATGGTGGTAATTTAAATAATGGAATGACAAGGGATACAAGATCCAATACAATGACCACCAACATAGGCGATTTAAATAACAATGCTAATTTAATAGCTAGAAGAATTGGAGCTCTCCCAGAAGTAAATAAAGCATCTGTAGTATTGACTAATGATAATGCCCTAATTGGTGTATCCTTAAGTGGAAGCACTAATGTTAATAACAGAGTAGATACTACAGAAAATATTGGTACTACAAACAATGTTGGCACTACAGATGCAAATAACAATACAACTATAAGCTCTGCATTAAGAGAAAGAATAGAAAGAATAGTTAGAGATACTGCTAATTTTAATGTAGAAAACATTTCAATAACAGCAGACCCTAACTTATATACTCGAATTCAGGGCATTTCAAGAAATATGACAAATACCGTTGGTAATGACGTAAATAATTTTACCAATGATATTGAAGATATTATTAGAAGTATCGTTCCAGGTACAAGAACTAATACTAACACTAATAATACTATATTGAATAGATAGTTAAAAGGGATTCTTCGAAGGAAGAATCTCTTTATTTACACATTTCTTTATTTAATTTTTCGATGGCTCTAGTTTCTATTCTAGAAACATAAGAGCGAGAAATCCCTAACATCGATGCAATTTCCCTTTGAGTCTTGCATCCTCCATCTACTAAACCATACCTCAATTCTATGATGACCTTTTCTCTATCTTTTAAAACTTTATTTATTGCTCTATAAAGCTTCCTAGTTTGTATTCTTAAATCTACTTCGTCAATTATTTGATCTACATCTGAACCAAGAATATCCAATAGATTTATTTCATTACCTTCCTTATCCATTCCTATAGGTTCATGTAGCGACAATTCAATTTTTAATTTTTTTGAAGCTCTAATGGTCATAAGTATTTCATTTTCGATACACCTAGCTGCATAGGTTGCTAATCTAGTTCCCTTTGAAGGATTAAAGGTTGTTATAGCCTTTATAAGACCTATCGTTCCAATGGAAATTAAATCATCTAAATCCTTTCCCGTATTATTGTATTTTTTTACTATATGAGCTACTAATCTAAGGTTTCTTTCAATTAAAACCTTTTTTGCTTCTTCATCTCCCTCCATAAACAAATTCAAGTATCGGTTCTCTTCTTCCTTAGTCAATGGCTTTGGAAAGGAGTTTGAGTTTATCATATATCCACAAAGTACAACAAATGGTCTAAGAAGTCCATTTAAAAGCAATAGAACCAATTTTTCCATGCAAAACACCCCCCGTTGATTAATTATATGATTTGAGGGGTTGTCAGGTGCTAGTACACAGGATATATTTTATTTATTTCCTTAGAAATTTTCTCGAAAATTGGGGCAGCAGATTTGGATCCTGAACCACCATTCTCAACTAATACGGTAATAACGTATTTAGGATTTTTAACCGGGTAAAATCCAGAAAACCATCCATGAATTGTATGCTCCTTGTGAAAAATTGCTTCTGCAGATCCTGTTTTACCACCAGCTCCTCCTATGGATGCAACATCCATATATCTACCAGTTCCATTTTTGACAACACTTATCAAATAGTCATAGGCAATATTAGAAATAGTTGAAGATATTACAGGAACATCTGGTTCTTTGTTATATTCCTTTAATATTTTCCCTTCTTTATTAGTTACACCTTCAATTAGCGTTAAATGCTTTTGTACCCCATTATTTGCTATTATCATTAATAGATTTGTAATCTGTAATGGTGTAGCCTCAATTTCTCCTTGGCCAATAGATATATTGCCGATTGCAGGACCCAGCAGACTATTACCTTTAGGTAGATTGCCTTCTATCTCTTCCACCAAGCCTATATTGATTTTATTGCCGAAACCCAAACGTTTGGCAAGGTCAATGATTTTCTTTCCTCCAATCTCTTTACCTATTTGAATAAATGCTGAGTTACAGGAATTTGCAAAAGCATCCTCCAGATTTATTTCACCATGTTTACTAGTACAACTAATTTTTACATTATTTATCTCTTCAAAACCATCACAATAAAAATCTCTATTAATAAAATCAGTTTCAGATTCTAAAGCTGCTAAAAGTACTACAACTTTAAATATAGAGCCTGGTGGATATCCTACCTGAATAGCCTTGTTATATAAGGCCATTTCATTGTTATTGAGGTATTCTTGGATATTATCTTGATTAAAGTTAGGCCGTGAAGCCATGGATAATATCTTGCCAGTGTCGACTTCAGCTATAATCACTGAACCTTTAATATTGTTTTCATCTAAAGTCTTCTCAACGATATTTTGTATTTTTGAATCTATACTAAGCTTCACTCCTGAAGGATTATTTACATCAGATAATTCATTTACGTATTCTGTCCCATTGAGTACGATAGTTCTACTTTTATCATATTCAATTATCAAGGACTTCTTATCATTTATCTTTAAATATTCATCATATACTCTTTCAAGTCCGGTTTCACCGGTGTTTTCCGCCTTATTTATATAGCCGATTACATGGGATAAAGTATTTTTCTTTTTATATCGATCTACAACTTCAGCAAAAAAAATACTAGAGGGTTTATCTTCAATATAAAATTCCTCATCAACAGGTATCTGTAGCAGATATTCATTTGAATGCAATAGTTTATAGAATTCACTATTTGAAAGTGTCGTATGTTTTGATACTAAATCATAAATGTCTTTATTTTTATTAATTATAGATTTTGGAATAATAAGCTTAGTAGTAGTATCTACATTTGTAAGTGGTTCCAAATTTTTATCAAATATTATTCCCCTTTTAGGATAAAGGGATATCTCCTTGCTTCGTTGCATCAATGCCATTTCACTAAATTTCTGTCCCTTATAAATTTGTATATAATAAAGACGCACTCCCAACAAAACAAAAATCATTGTTGCAAATATACCAAATACTATCAAACGTTTGTTATAATATTTTCTCTTTTTCTCCATATAAAAACCCCCTGCTTAACTTATTATTGTCAATAGGAGGCTAGTTAATACAATAATTCAATTCACAATTCACAATTCACAATGCACAATTAAAGTCACTATTCATAGTTAATCACAGCAGATAAAGAAAAATGATAAAAAAACTAAGGGAACATTTGCAGGAGTGACTATAATTCTTAGTGAATGGAAGATAAAAA
>DAIUFH010000087.1:0-8048 GCA_036844705.1 Tissierella sp. | reverse complement strand
GGCGTCAGCTAGTGTCATTCTGAACCGCAGGTGAAGAATCTCGGGTCTAAAACCGAGATCCTTCGAAAGCTGTAATCATACTGCAAAACTCAGGATGACAAAAATATACGCTCAGATGACTACTGGTTGACTGTGAATAGTAACTATTTTTTATATATTCTCTATAATATTTCTAGAAACAAGGGATTTATGGTAAAATATTTGTATATGAAACATTGCTTTGAGATAGTGAAAGGAATGAGAGATAAGATGATCAATATTAGAAACTTGCTTAATATTTATAATTACTTCGATGGAGTAATTATTACTGACCATAGAGGGGCTATACAATATTATACAAATATGAGGACCGATGTTTATGATTTAAAGAGGGAAGATATTATAGGGAAAACAGTATTAGAGATACATCCCTATTTAACAGAAGAAACAAGTAGTATTATGAGGGTCTTGAAATATGGAAAACCAATTTATAATCAGGTAGAATATCTAACTTCAAAACATGGACAAAATGTAACAAATATATATAGCACTCTTCCATTAGTAAAGGATGGAAAAATAGTTGGTGCCATAGATTTATCTAGATGCATTGAAGAAAATGAAAGAAAAAATATTGTTTTATCTTCAAATAGTAATGGGGAAAATATTGGACTATATCAGATAGATGATATCATTACTAAATCTGAATCTATGAAAGATGTTAAATCAAAAATAATGAAAGTTGCTAATACTGATTCATCTATTATGATATATGGAGAGACAGGCACTGGGAAGGAATTGGTAGCTCAAGCTATACATACTTATAGCTATAGAAGCGATAATAAATTTATATCACAGAATTGTGCAGCTATTCCATCTGATTTATTAGAAAGTATATTATTTGGATCTGTTAAGGGTAGCTATACTGGTGCAGAAAACAGAAGGGGCCTATTTGAGGTTGCCAATGGTGGTACATTGTTCTTAGATGAAATCAACTCAATGGATATTAATATGCAATCAAAGATATTAAAAGCTATAGAAGAAAAGAAGATAACTAGAATAGGTGGAGAAGAGCCTATACATATAGATGTAAGGATAATTACAGCTTTAAATCAGCCACCTTTACTCTGCTTAGAAAAGAAAGTAATTAGAGAGGATTTGTTTTATCGATTAAATGTTGTACAAATAGATATTCCGCCTCTAAGAGAAAGAATTGCTGATATATCCTATTTAACAGAATACTTTGTTTCTATGTATAATCAAAAGATGAATAAAGATGTTGAAGGAGTAAGTGAGGATGTTAGAGAAATATTTCTAAATTATAGCTGGCCAGGAAACGTTAGAGAATTGAAGAATGTCATAGAGGGTGCGTTCAATATAATTGGGTCTAGATATATAGAGCTAAATGATTTGCCATCTTATTTAGTGAATCAATTTAAAGATGAAATAGTTAAAGTGGACACGATGAATGATGAAATGTCATTATATGAAATGATAAATAAATATGAAAAACAACTTTTAATTAAAACACTGAGTACATCAACCACTTTAGCGGAAGCTGCAAAAAAGTTAAAAATATCAAAACAATCTCTAAATTACAAGTTAATAAAGTATAATTTGAAATAATACTAAACAGACAAAAAAATTTTACCTAGAATAAAAATATTTTGTCCAATTATTAATTGTTTATTAGGAGATAGTAAAAAAATATTTACCTTAGTTAATTAATAGCTTTAAAATGCCTGAAAATGGACATAATATTTTTGGCATGAATATTGCGATAGTAATTCACTTAATCAATATTATTGTGTACTTTGAGCACAACGAAAGGATGATATTTTATATGCAAAAAGTTGATATGATAGTCAAGGCACCACATTTTTATACAATGGAAGGTGAAGGAGTAGGCTATAAATCAGGAGTTGCAATGGCAGTAGACTCTGGAAAGATTATAGCTATAGATAAGGAAGACGTTATTAATAAGGAATATAGTGCAGAGGAAACAATAGATTTAACCCATCACGCAATTTTCCCTGGATTTATAGATGCACATATGCATACCGGACTAGCTATAATGAGAGGTCTTGCTCAGGATACTAACAATTGGATGATGTATGGATTGCAGCCTTTTGATAATGTTGCTACACAAGAGGAAAAACTTGCAGGTAGTAGACTGGCAATTATCGAAGCTATTAAGGCAGGAACTACAACATTAGGAGATTTTGAAGTCAATATGGATCCTGTGTGTGAATTTATCTATAAGGTAGGAGCAAGAGGAAATATTGCTCATACTATAAGGTCAGCGAAGAGAAGAGTTTATGATCCGGGAGAGTTGTACGAATTCGATGAAGCATTAGGAGAAATGTCATTTAAAGAGAATTTAGAACTATTCGATAAATGGCATGATAAGGGTGATGGCCGCATTAAGATATTATTTGGACCTCAAGGTGTTGATTTTTTAAGCAAGGATTTGTTGCTGGAGATTCAAAGAGTGGCTAAAGAAAGAAATACAAAGATACACATGCATACTCAACAAGGTGATAGGGAAACATATCAAGTTGTTAAAAGATACAACAAAAGACCTATTGAGTGGCTTAAGGATATAGGATTTTTAGATGAAACATTGATAGCAGTGCATCTAACAGATGCAAATGATGATGAGGCTAAAGTAGTGGCAAAAAGCGGTGCCAGCATGATTGTATGTCCTGGTTCTATTGGGATTATCGATGGTATTGTACCACCTTCAACTGCTTTCCAAGAAGCAGGAGGAAATGTGGCACTAGGTTCAGATCAGGCACCTGGTAATAACTGTCACAATATAATAAATGAGATGAAATTGGTAACACTTTTCAATAAGATCAAATATAAAAATCCTGAAACTATGCCTGCTTGGAGAGCACTTAGAATGGCTACTATTGAAGGGGCAAGAGCTATAGGGTTAGGCAATTTGGTTGGATCTTTAGAGGCTGGAAAGAGAGCAGACTTTATAGCTATAGACCTAAATAAGCCATCTATGCTTCCAACATTTACTACTCCAATGAGAAATATTGTTCCTAATTTAGTATATAGTGCAAGAGGTGAAGAAGTAGCACTTTCCGTGGTAGATGGAAAAGTAATATATAAAGATGGAAAGATTCTTCAAATCGATGAAGATGAATATCTTGAAGCTGTTAATAAATATTCTAAAGGTATTGGAGAGAGAGCTACAGAGGAATTCAATAAAATTGACGGAACAAATTCTAGATTTATGAAAGAGAACAAGCTATAAAAAACAATACATTAGTTATAGTTTAAACCCTAAAAAACGAGCTTTTAAAGCTCGTTTTTTAGGGTTGTAATAAGTATATAGAAATACTAGGAGGTTGTAATGAATATTAACGCAGAAAGACTATGGAAAAGAGAGCAGGAAATTGGAGAGTATGGACATGATCCAAGAGGAGGAATAAGTCGTTTTGCCTGGACTACTGAATATCGAGAAGCTGCGTTGCTTTTAATAAAATGGATGGAAGAAATTGGGCTAAAGGTCAAAGTAGATACTGTTGGAAATATTTATGGAAGATATGATGGAACGGAAGATTTACCTCCAGTACTGACTGGTTCGCATTTGGATACGGTGCCTATGGGAGGAAAGTTTGATGGTATTGCAGGTATCATGACTGCCCTTGAAGTACTGACTTCAATGTATGAGCAGGGATATAAGCCAAGACGTCCCATTGAAATGATTGCTTTCATAAATGAAGAGGCAACTCAATTCTTAGGGGGTACTTTTGGAAGCAAGGCAATATGTGGAATGTTACCAAGTGATTATGCAGAAAACTCTGTAGATAGAAATACAGGCAAAACTATGAAACAGGCAATGCTTGAATATGGTATGGGGTTAGAACCCGATAATTTTGAAAAGTCATTTATTAAAGAAGAGGATTATTTTGCATTTATAGAATTACACATTGAACAAGGAAAGTATCTTTTAAACAAAGGATTTCCACTTGCAGTAGTAGGTGGTATAGCTGGAATAAAACAATTCTATATTACCTATCATGGTGAATCAGCTCATGCTGGTGGTATGGCAATGGAGGATAGACATGATGCATTTATGGCAGCTGCAGAGACTGCTTGTGAAGTGGAAAGACTAGCACTGAACTCTGGTTCTCCAACAAGAGGTACTGTAGGATACGTAAATATAGAACCGAATGAACATAATATAGTTGCTAATAAAGTCACTATTTCAGTTGATTTTAGAGAAATTAGAGATGATATTTGGCAAAGGATATATGATGATTTAATGGTATTTGTAGAAAAACAATGTGAAAAAAGAGGATTGATTTGTGATGTTAAGTCTACATTATCCATTGCGCCATGCCATTGTAATTCAAAATTGAAAGAAATAATAGCTGAAAGTGCTGAAGAAAATAACATATCATATATGCATATGGTAAGCTATCCAGCACATGATGCAATGAATATGGGACGATTATTTCCTATGGCAATGATATTTTTACGTAGTTCGAATGGTGGACTAAGTCATTGTCCAGAGGAATTTACAACAAAGGAAGATTTAGCGGCTGGAGCTGAAATACTTTATACAACTTTAAAGAAAATATGTGAATTTGAAGGAAATACTATTATTTGAAAATATTGAAGATTAGGATATAATTATATAGAACAGTAATTATTATCAAGTTTAATATGAAAGAGGTGGGACATTAAATAGATTATTATGGGAATTATAGATTTATCTAATCAGAATGATAGTGGCATAAGTAATACAGCCCTTAGTATTAATCATAAAGAAGTTCATACAGTTGTTATTAAGAGTAATGATGAACAATTGAATTATATAAAGTCTATTTTAAATGAAGATGAAAATTCATTGAAATTCAATTTGGGAAATGGTATCGAAAAAATTGAAAAGAAAGATATAGAGATTATCTACAAAGAACCAATTTTATTTGATAATTTAGGTATTGCTGAAAACTTCTATTTTGATAATTTACCAAGGGGAAAAATATCCCATCTAATAGATTGGAAAAAAATAAAAGAAAACTTTGAAACTGTTAAGAAATCCTATGGTATTGAAGGCAATTTTAAAACAAAGGTAAGAGATTTATCATTGGGGAATAAGAAGTATCTTTATATCTGTAAACATTTCTATAGAAATCCAAAAATGATAATCATTCAAGAGCCTATGGATTATTTGTCCTACGAAAACTTAACTAAAGTCAATAAAATTATTCGAAATTTCGTAAATAGTGGTGGGATGGTTATATATATTACTAAACAATGGGAAGAAGCATTAGTCATTTCTAATTGTATTACAGTCATGTCAAAGGGGCAAATATTGGGGAAAATGTCTGCTAAGGAGGCAAAATCCAATCCGAGAAAACTATTGAGTCTAATTGACGGTTATCATTATAAAGAAGATATGGATAGTAACAATGTTTTGAGTGCCATCTTTAAGTCTGCTGAATATCTTACGTCTGAATATGAATTAAAGGATATATTAAAGTTCTTATCAATGGAATTATCAGATGTTATGGGTATTGACGGATGCCTGATAAGTCTGATTGATTCACCAACAAACGCAATCATTGAGAACTATACTTATAGTAAATCACAAATTGACTTGCCTTTATTAAAGAGTGAGTATATCCTAGATGCAGCAGCACAGAAGGATATTTCTTACTCTAATATAAGAGATATTGGATTTGAATCAATGTTTAATGAAAAGGTTGACTTTAAAACTATTATAAGTGTCCCCATTATTATCAGAACGCAGCTTGGTGGACTTATAAGTATATATTTTAAGAGTATTTATACTCAGACACAAAATGAGACCATGTATTTGTTAACCTTCGCAAGGCATGCAGCAATTGCAATTGAAGGAACAAGGTTATTAGGACAATCTACTCTTTTGCAGGAGAGTCACCATAGAATTAAAAATAATCTGCAATCTATAATTACATTAGTTTCAATGCAAAAAGATTGCATGGAAAATGGAAACAAGGAAGAAGTGGATGATGCTTTTAAAAAGATTATATCTTCAATAAAAAGTATTGCATCTATTCATGATTTGCTATCAAAAAATGAAAATGGGGGGAGTATTATAAATCTCAAGGTAATCCTAGAGACCTTGGTATATAATACTGAAAATAATGACATTAAATTTAATATGAAACTTGAAGATGTGTTTATATCCTACAGTAAAGCTACGTCATTTGCAATTGTAGTTAATGAACTTTTAACAAATGTAATAAAGCATGCTTATAAAAATGTAACTAAGGATTATGAAAAGATCGTTGGAGTTGATTTGAAAATGATTGAAGATGATATCGTATTAATAATGAAAGACAATGGGATTGGTATTCCTGAAGATTTTAATTTGAAGAGTACAAATTCCGTTGGTGTAAGAATAGTAAATGGAATAATCAGCAATGATTTTCAAGGCAATATTTATTTCTCTATAGATAATGGAACCACGGTCAAGATAATTGCTCCTCGTAAATGGATGATTTAGTTAGAGGTGAAAATATGTCAAAAAAATTGAATGTTTTAATATGTGAGGATGATTATTTAGTGTCGCAGGGATTAAAATATAGTATAGAATCCTTTGGGCATGATGTAATTGCAATTGCCAAAAATGGTAAAGAAGCGATTGAGTTAGCATTAGAGAAATTACCAGATTTAATCATCATGGACATAAACATGCCTATTGTGAGCGGACTTGTTGCATTAGAGAAAATCAATAAATATATAGATGTACCATGCATAATTTTAACTGCATATCATAAGGATTCATTAATAAAAAAGGCTTCCGAAAATGGTGCATTGTATTATCTGATTAAACCAGTAACAGATTATGATTTAAATGCAGCAATTAATATAGTTATGGCTAGGCATAGTGAGTTTGAAAATTTAAAATCAGAATTAAATCAAACTAAAGAGAAGTTAGAGACCAGAAAATATATTGAAATTGCTAAAGGATTATTGATGGACAAGTATGGAATTAAAGAACAAGAAGCTATGGCAAAAATGCAAAAGATAAGTAGAGATAAAAATATAAAGATTGTAGATGTCTCAAAACAAATAATTGAATTATTAAAAAATAAAGAAAATAGTGGGACAAATTTGTAATGTGATTCTTGACAATATTAGTGGTTTAATGTAATATATATTTGAAAACATTTTCTCTTTAGTTAATGAATTTGTATAGTAAAAAATATTTCAGAGGTTATGGGTGCCTCACTAGCAAGTACTTTTTAGTACCTGCTAGTGAGGTTTTTTTGTTAATTAAAACAGCTAAGTTGGGCTATTGATTGTAAAAAAGTTAATGGAGGTGATACGATTGGAAATCAATATAGAACGTTTACAAAGAGACATAGAGGATTTAGGTAAGATAGGGTTTGAAGAAAATATAGGTGTTACTAGGTTGGCATATTCTACAGAATATGATAAGGGAGTAGATTTAGTAAAAAAGTTAATGGAATCTGCTGGAATGAAGACGTGTATTGACCCAGTTGGTAATTTAATAGGTAGACTTGAGGGAGAAGGAGATAAGGCTATCTCAATAGGATCGCATATTGATTCGGTACCGGCAGGAGGAATTTATGATGGGACACTTGGAGTTTTAGCAGGTATAGAATGTATCAGGGTATTTCAGGATAATGGATATAAAAACCATTGTCCAATTGAAGTTATAGCATTTATAGAAGAAGAGGGCAATGTTATTGGAGGAACTTTTGGTAGCAAATGCTTTACAGGTACACCTATAGAAGATTCTAGCATACCTAAGATGAAACAGCATGGATTAGATATGAATTCAGTAAATCAATCACGCAGAGACTCAGAAAAATATAAATGTTATTTAGAGTTACATATTGAGCAAGGTGGGATTTTGGATAATTCCAAAACATCAATCGGAGTTGTCAATGGAATAGTAGGTATAACTCGTTATAAAGCAACAGTCAAAGGAATGGCTAACCATGCAGGTAGTACACCAATGAATCTTAGAGATGATGCACTTACTAAAACATGTAAGATGATAACTAGATTGATGGAAATAGCTCATCTAAAAG
>DAIUFH010000086.1:0-8176 GCA_036844705.1 Tissierella sp. | reverse complement strand
CAAAAGGAAAAAGGAAGCGGCTGCTGCTCCGGATGTTCAGGATGCAGCAAGGCAAGTAACTGTTCTTATAAAAAAAAGTAGCATTTTGCTCATAATTCCTTGAGGCATAATTTTGTCAATATCGTATCAATATATGGGTGCGTATGGTTGTTATAATATTAACCATATACACCTTGTTATTATCAATAAATTACATAAACGATAAATAATAGCATATTTAGCCTTGGCATGAATTTTGCATTATTACAATAGGGAGCAATGAAAAGAAGGGTTATTTAAATGAACTTATATTAATTCTAAACTTAACAAAGACATAAGTATAGTACAGCATTTGTCCTGCCTAAGTTTACTGAACATAGAAATAATATTTATTAATTTAGTATCAGCAATGAGGGAAAACATTATCAGTGAACTACAGTATCAGTCGATTATAATTTACCATTAATTTACACTAAAATAACTTAACCAAAAACGGAAGGAGGTATTAAAAATTATAAAAGATGAGAAAGGAGGTTATAAACAAGTAGTATTTTAAGACATATAATGCAAATGATGATATGTAAAGCGAAAATTGTTAAAATATCATTATTGTTATACTTTATAATAAACAAAACTGTAAGGTATATAAGATGTCATACAACTAAATCATACACAATAATCATTTATGTTAATTTTTATGGCTATGATGAAGGTTAAGAAATATTTATTACGGAAAATCATTTTCAATAAAATTTTTGGACCTTAAATAGCAGATGAAAAATTGAAAGGAGAAGGAAATGAATATAAAAAAAATAATCATATTAATTTTAGTATTTTCATTAACTGTATTTACAGCATGTGGAGGACAAGATACTGTCCAGGAAGCTGACAATGAAGGTCCTGAAGATGTTGTAGAAGCAGAAAAAGATACTTCAAACGGGAAAGATGAAGACGATACGCTGACGGTAGCTATTGAGATGGATATAACAGCACTAGATCCGGCAGGACATAATGAGACAATTACGGCATATGTAACCAATATGATAACAAGCAGATTATTTACATATGATGAAGATATGAATACAATCCCACAGTTGGCCGAAGAGTGGGAATACCTTTCTGATACTGAACTAAAGATTAAGATTTTTGAAGGTGTAAAATTCCATGATGGTTCAGAAATGAAAGCTGAAGATGTAAAGGCTAGTATAGAGCGTGCAACTCAGATGCCAAAAGTATCATATGTAGTGAATCAGGTAGAAAAAGTAGATGTGATAGACGATTATACAGTAGTTATTAATACTAAAGTTCCATTTGCACCACTTATGGGTAATTTAGTACATCCAGGCTGTTCTATTCTATCAAAAAAACAAATCGACTCCGGAAATTTTGAAACAATAAATGGATCAGGACCTTACAAATTTGTTAGTTGGCAATCAGGTAATGAAATTGTATTAGAAAAATTTGATGATTATTTTGATAAAGATGGTGTTAGTGATTTTGAAAAATTAGTATATAGGGTAATTCCGGAGGGATCAAGTAGAACTATAGGATTAGAAGCAGGAGATGTTGATTTAGTTGTATCATTAGATACGAATGATTATAACAGGGTAAATGAAAACTCAGATTTAGTAATAATTGAAAAATTAGCTAATCATATTTGGTATTTAGCAATGAATGTAGAAAAAGAGCCATTTGATAATAAGTTGGTAAGACAGGCTATGAATTATGCAATAAATAAAGAGGATGTTCTCGAAGTTGCTCAAAATGGTCTTGGACGTACTTTGAATTCAATAACGCCTGACGAAATATTAGGGCATGTAAAAAATACTACGTATGAATATAATCCTGAAAAGGCAAAACAATTACTAGAACAGGCAGGGTATAAAGAAGGAGAGTTAGAAATAACAATAAATTCATATGGTGATGAAAAGGGAGGACCAGTTATTCAGGCAAATCTGTTAGATATAGGAATTGATGCAAAAGTAAATAATATGGACAGAGGAGCTTTTCTGGATTTAAATAATAGTGGTAACTTTCAATGTAGTTTAAATGGTTGGACTACCTCACCAGATCCAGATAGATTTTTTGCTTCTCTAATACATTCGGCTGGTGTAGGTACAAACAATGTAGCAAGATATGCAAATCCAGAGATGGATGCATTAGTAAGAAAAGGATCATCTACTATAGATGAAGCAGAAAGAGAAGTAATATACAATCAAGTCCATGAGTTAGCAATGGAGGATGCAATATGGGTACCACTATACAGCAAGGTTTTAGTAATGGGGGGAAGTGCAGATTATACTTATGATGGAGTATTGGATCCGATGTGGAATGTCAATTTCAATTTAGTACGAAAAAAATAAGACTGAAAATCAGAGTTTATACTGCATTTTATGAGATATTTATTACTTATGTTGGACATAATTTATGTCTTACATAAGTAATATTATTAAAAGTTAAATGCAGATATATGAGTTGGGAGGTAATGGTAATTATGATAAAGTATATAATAAGAAGAATGGCATCCATAATACCAGTAATAATAGGTATAACAGTACTAATATATTTTGTAATGAGTTTTAGCCCAGGCGATCCGGCAACTATGATGCTTGGAAGTGCAGCAACTCCTGAAGCCATAGACCAATTAAGAAGTGAACTGGGGTTAGACAAACCTGTTCTTGTACAGTATTTAAACTATATGAAGAGCTTAGTTAAAGGTGATATGGGAAGATCTTATATAACAAACAATACCGTTGTTAGCGAAATTATTTCAAGGCTTCCTGTTACACTAAAATTAGCCGTATTATCCATAGGTTTAGCAGTTATTATAGCAATACCTATAGGTATTATTTGTGGAGTAAAACCTAACACACTTATGGATGGGCTGAGCATGATTTTTACACTAATTGGAGTTTCTATGCCGGCGTTTTGGCTAAGTTTGATTATGATACTAATCTTTTCAGTTAGTCTTAAGTGGCTCCCGGCCGGAGGTTCTGATACCATGAAGCATTTCATATTGCCTGCAGTAACCTTATCCTTTGGCTCTATGGCTATTATAGCTAGAACTATGAGATCATCTTTGCTTGAAGTTATAAGGCAGGATTATATTACAACGGCAAAAGCAAAAGGTGTACCGAAAAAAATGATAACAAGAAAACATGCTTTAAATAATGCTTTAATACCTACAGTTACTGTAATAGGCTTGGAAATGGGAACAAACTTAGGTGGAGCTGTGCTTACTGAAACAGTTTTTGCCATGCCGGGATTAGGTAGGCTTATTGTTGATTCTATAAAAAACCAAGATACACCTCTAGTTTTAGGTGGGCTTATAACATTTGCGGTATTTTTTAGTTTAGTAAATTTAGTTGTAGATATTCTATATGCGTTTATTGATCCTAGAATAAAGTCTCAGTATAAATAAAAATGATTGGAGGTATTGCAAGATGAGTGTAAGCGAGGAAGTTATTAAGAATAGCAAACCATATAAGAAACAGAGTCAAACGAAGGAAATATGGAGAAGACTTAAAAAAAATAGATTTGCTATGTTAGGATTGATAATATTAATAATGTTTGTTTTATTATCTATATTTGCAGATTTTATTGCAGATTATAAAGAAGTAGTTATTAAGCAAGATATAAAAAATAGGCTTCAACCCCCAAGTAGCGAACATTGGTTTGGCACAGATGAATTTGGCAGGGATATTTTCGCCAGGATTATCCACGGAACAAGGATTTCTCTATACGCAGGTGTTATTACGGTTGGTATAGGTCTAATCATTGGGACAGCACTTGGTGCTGTAGCCGGATATTATGGCGGTATAATAGATAATGTAATTATGAGATTTTTAGATATTTTATTAGCGATTCCAAACATATTATTTGCTATGGCAGTTATAGCGGCATTAGGAAACAGTAATTTAAATCTTATAATAGCTATAGGTCTTGCAAATGTTCCTAAATTTGCACGAATTATGAGGAGTTCAGTAATAACCCTCAAGGATCAAGAATTTATAGAAGCATCTAAAGCCGTTGGAGCTAGTAATTATCAAATAATTATTAGACATATAATACCCAATTGTTTAGCTCCAATCATAGTGCAAACAACTTTACGTGTTGCTTTTGCAGTTTTATCTATTTCAGGACTTAGCTTTTTAGGGTTAGGCATTCAAGAACCCGTACCGGAATGGGGGTCAATGCTTTCCGGTGGAAGAAGATATATACGAGATGCCGGTCATTTAGCTATCTTCCCTGGATTTGCAATTATGTTATTAATATTGTCGCTCAATTTATTGGGTGATGGGCTCAGAGATGCATTGGATCCAAGACTTAGGTAGGAGGCAACTATATGAAAGCGTTAGAAATTATGGATTTACATGTAAAATATGTTCTTGATGATGAGGTGATTCGTGCATTAAATGGAATAAATCTTTCTATTGAAAAGGGCAAAACCTTAGGATTAGTAGGAGAAACAGGAGCTGGTAAGACAACAACTGCACGGTCTATATTAAATCTTATACCAGATCCTCCAGGCATAATAGAAAGTGGTACAATATTGGTAAATGATATAGATGTGTTAAATTTATCCGAAGAAGAAATGGAAAAAGTAAGGGGCAATGATATATCTATGATATTCCAGGATCCTATGACTTCATTGAATCCTGTTTTAACAGTAGAAGACCAAATAGCAGAAAGCTTTGAATTGCATAAAAATTTGAAACATGAAGATGCATTAATTGAAGCCGGGAGAATGCTTGAAACGGTAGGCATACCTAAAAATAGAGGTATAGAATACCCCCATCAATTTTCCGGAGGAATGAAGCAAAGGGTTGTCATAGCTATGGCATTAGCTTGCAATCCAAAATTATTAATTGCAGATGAACCAACCACAGCTTTAGATGTCACTATACAAGCACAAGTGCTTCTCTTAATGAAAAAATTAAAATCTGAATATAATACATCAATTTTAATGATTACTCACGATTTGGGAGTAGTAGCAAATATGTGCGATGAAGTTTCAATAATATATGCAGGGAGAATATTTGAACATGGAAGTATTGAAGATGTATTTTTAGACACTAAACACCCTTATACTCAAGGACTATTTAATTCTCTTCCTAATATTAAAAAACGGGGACAGAAATTAAAGCCGATTAAAGGATTAATGTCTGATCCAAGTAATTTGCCGGAAGGATGTACATTTCATCCAAGATGTGAATTTGCAATGGATATTTGCAAACAAAAAAAACCCGCGGTAATTTATGCCGCTAATAATAAGCATTTTGTTGAATGCCATTTATACTCCGAAGCAAATATTAATCAGATAAATATTAATGATATAAAGGTTAATGAAAATAAATAATAAAATTTATAAGGGTATGGTGATCATATGTCAATAAAAGAACCTATGCTAAAAGTGAAAAATCTAAAAAAATATTTCAATGTTTCTAAAGGCCTATTACATGCTGTTGATAATGTTTCATTCGAAATTTACGATGGACAAACATTAGGAGTTGTTGGGGAATCAGGGTGCGGTAAATCGACGCTTGGCAGGTGCATATTAAGATTAATTGAGCCTACTGATGGTGAAATAATTTTTGATGGTGAAAATATAAGAGAACTCTCAAATAAAGATATGAGATATATGAGAAGACAAATGCAAATAATTTTTCAAGATCCATTTTCATCTTTAGATCCAAGAAAGACAGTAGGGGAAGCAATTGAAGAGCCTTTATTAATAAATAAAATAATTAAAGTACGTGAAGAACGATTATCTAAGGTGCGTGACATCATGGAAGTAGTGGGTTTATCACAAAGGCTGATTAACACATATCCACATGAGTTAGATGGAGGTAGAAGGCAAAGAATAGGAATCGCAAGAGCCTTAATATTTAATCCTAAGTTTATTATATGTGATGAACCGGTGTCTGCTCTTGATGTATCGATTCAAGCTCAGATAATCAATCTCCTGCAAGAATTGCAGGAAAAATTTGACTTAACTTATGTTTTTATAACTCATGACTTGTCAGTTGTAAATTACATTTCAAATGATATAGCTGTCATGTATTTGGGGAAGATAGTAGAAAAGGCTTCTTCAGAGGCGCTTTTTGGTAATCCTATGCATCCATATACAAAGGCTTTGATTTCATCGATACCTATACCGGATATCAGGAAAAAGCAGGATATGATTGTACTTAAAGGTGAAATTACTTCGCCGATCAACCCCAAAGAAGTGTGCAGATTCGCTAAAAGATGTGATTATGTTCAAGAAGTGTGTAATATTCAAGAACCTGAATTAAGAGAAATTGAGCCGGGGCATTTTGTGGCATGCCATTTAATTTAGATAGTTTTAGTCCTCATATCAAGTTATTAAAAATAAACATCTGTAAGGTTTTTATAGAAGTTTATGCATAATTAAGCAGAAAGGATATGGAATTATTATGATTAATAAAGAAAGATTGATTACAAGATTTATGGAATATGTGCAAATTGATAGTGAATCAAAAAATGAAAAAGCTATAGCAGAAAAACTAATAAATGATTTGGGAGATATGGGGCTTGAAATACACACTGATGATACAAGAAAGATGACGGGATCTAGTACAAATAATATTTATGCTTTTCTTCAAGGCAATGAAAATGAAGAGCCGTTATTGTTTACTGCACACATGGATACAGTAATACCTGGGAATGGAATTATTCCCAATATAGATGGTAATTATATAAAAAGTGGTGAAAATACGATACTTGGTGGAGACGATAAAGCAGGCATAACTGCTATAATTGAAGCTATAAAAACTATTAAAGAAAATAATCTGAATAACAGACCAATAGAAATACTATTTACTGTTTGTGAGGAAATAGGGCTTTTAGGTGCTAAAAATTTTGATTACAATCTGATTAGATCCAAGAATGCTGTTGTATTAGACAGTAGTGGTGCTGCCGGAAAAATAATAATTCAGGCGCCTTGTATTTATAAGATGGATGTAAAAATAACTGGCAAGGCATCACATGCAGGAACTTCTCCCGAAGAGGGGATAAATGCAATTATTGTTGCATCGGAAGCTATATCATCCATGAAATTACTAAGAATTGATAAGGAGACTACTGCAAATATCGGCTCAATATCCGGGGAAGGACCTACAAATATAATTCAGGACAAAGTAGAAATGGAATTTGAAATAAGAAGCTTATCAGAAGATAAGGCTAAATTTCAAATAGAACATATGCTTGAATGTTTGAATAAATCAGCTGATAAGCACGGTGCTTCTATAAAATACAGTATTTCATGTGGTAATAGATTATTTTCAATAGATAAAGATAATGAATTTGTTAAATTTATTGAAAATAAAAACGAAAAAATAGGAGTGACTTCTAATATAACATTTTCTACAGGCGGGTTTGATGCTAACATATTGAATAATAATGGAATTAATACTGTTGTATTAAGCGTGGGAACAGAAAATGTTCATACTACAAAAGAAAGACTTAATATTATTGAATTTGAAAAACTTTCTAAGTTAGTCCTTGAGTTGATGATTGTTTAATATAGCTATTTTTCAACAGGTTTCAAACTGGTAGGATTTTGTTTTTGGTAGAAAAAGACCAAGAGTCAACCTTAAGGATCTAGATTAATTAACTCTAAGATAGGATTCCCTCTATTAAATCTAAGTATTTCTCTCCATTTAACAATAATCTAGTTCCTTTAGGACCTCTTTTGGTGATTACAAAGCCGGCTTGTGATAGTATTTCAAGGCGGCTTCTAATCATCTGCTCAGTAAATTCATAATTCAATAATCCTGCCAATTTCTTGCGGCCTATATATGCATTGCCCTCGTCTTTTGAATTCTTTAAAGCACGAAGTATAATAAGGACATCTTGAAGTGGTATTTCCTTCTCTAAATCTTTAAGGGTGGTTTCATTTTGTATTTGTTGTTCTTGAATCTGAACATCTTGTTGCTTCTTTCCATCTTCTAAGTCTAAAGGTAAATCTTTCAGTTCAATTTTGCTGCCCGCTAAATTGTACAGATACTCAATTACATTTTCCAGCTCTCGAACATTACCCGGCCAGTCATATTCCATAAATTTTGTTAAAACTTCATTGCTTATTACCATCTCATTTCCATATGGAAACTTTTTAAGAAGCATTTTTACAAGCAAGGGGATATCACTTTTTCGCTCTCTTAAAGGAGGAATATTT
>DAIUFH010000085.1:0-8357 GCA_036844705.1 Tissierella sp. | reverse complement strand
AAGTCATCACTCAATCAGACCTAACAGTCTTATCCCCTATAACGATGGGCTTTCGGATTCGTCTACTTGAATTATCGTTTAACGAATCTGCTTTGGAGTGAATATTACATATCCTCTTAATGTTGGATTTCACCGTTTCCAACTCTCTGTAAATAAGATTAGATATCTTTCTCTCCATCAGAGCATTTAAATAATTAATAATATCTTATGTCCATTAAAGAAAAAAGTCAATAGTTATTTTGAATTATTTTAAAATATGTAATTTTTAAATTTTTAATAAAAGGTAAATGCATATAGTATGTAGAATAGATACAGAATAGCAAAGTCTAAGAGTGAGTTTATTTATGAATATATGGAATTTGTTGGATGAATGGGAAATGGGACTAGAAAAACTATAAATAGAGGTGTAGAATTGAAGAAAATCAGAAAAAAATGCATGCTAAAGACAGGGGGAAATATAGATTGAAAGCAAATTACAAGCAATTATTAAATAATAACAGAATCTTTTATACAGAAAGGCTCATTATAAGACCATATACAATTAAAGATGTAGATGATGTGTTTGAATATGCCAATGATGAGGAAACAGTAAAGTATCTGACATGGACTACACATAAGACCAAAGATCAAACCATAAGGGTGATAAATCAGTTTTATTTAAATAATCCATGTTTATATGCTATAGAGTTAAAATCTAATAATAAATGTATCGGAACAATTGATTTTCGAATTGATGAGCAAAATGACAAAGCTAGCTTTGGATATGTACTAAATAGGGAATATTGGAATAAGGGGTATATGAGTGAAACATTAAGAGAACTTATGAAATTCTATTTTGAGGTAATAGTCTTAAATAGATTAGAATCAACCCATTATGTTGGTAATGGTGCATCAGGAAAGGTTATGCAAAAATGTAATATGAAATATGAAGGACGAGGGATTCAAGAGGTAAAGATTAAGGGAGTATTCTTTGATGTGGAACATTATGCTATTGTAAAGGATGCTTGGAAATACTAAGGATAAGCTATAAGGAGTTGAGTTGGTAATATGACATTAGAAAGTGTAAAAAAACAAATTAAAGAACAAAATTTGGACTTAAAAGTTGTAGAGATGAATGAGAGTACTGCTACTGTAGAATTAGCGGCAAATGCCTTAGGAGTAGAACCAGCGCGTATAGCAAAGACAATGGCCTTAAGGCTTAAAGACAGAGATATTTTAATAATTGCTAAAGGCGATGTAAGAATTGACAACAGAAGATTTAAGGACAGATTCAATGAAAAAGCTAAATTCATAGGAGCAGATGAGCTGTTAGAGTCGACTGGCCATCCAGTAGGGGGAGTATGTCCATTTGGATTAAATAAGCCTTTAGATATATACTTAGATGAATCTCTTAAGGTATTTGATTATGTATATCCTGCAGCTGGTGAGCCCAATACATGTTTAAAAATAGGTGTAAATTATCTTGCTGAAGTTACAAGTGGCGAATGGATAGAAGTATGCAAATAAAGCCAAGTAAAATATATACTTGGCTAAACTTATTTAGAAGTTTCCAATTTATTTTTCATCCAATCCTTTCCTTCAACTAGTCTAGTTACAATCATAGCTGCAACAGTATCACCTGTTGAATTTATACAAGTTGCAGGAGGGTCTACTAAGAATCCAATGGTTGCAACGATAGGAAAAGCCTCTGAGGGGAATCCAAATAGATTTACAATCAACATTTCGCCTATTAGTCCACCACCCGGTATACCTGACATTACAACTCCACCTAGTATAGAAATGGCGACAGCTATTATATATGTTCCTATACCTGAAAATTCTTGACCAAAGATGCCATATAGGAAAGATATTTTTAATATTGAGGAAAGAACAGTACCATCCATATGCATTGTAGCACCAATTGGTAATATTATTTCCCGAATATCCTTTGGTACTCCAATACGTTCAGCAGCATCAAGATTAACAGGAAGAGTAGCAATTGAGCTTTGAGTCGCTATGGATGTTATAGTAGGCTCTAGGATGTTTTTAAAGAATGATTTTACAGCAGCTTTACCGCCAGCATAATAGGTATAACCGGCAAATGCGAGGAAGAAATAAACAACACAAATAGGATAATATATGGCCATTGCTCTTGCATATGCACCTAGTAGCTGTGGTCCAAATTCACCAATCAAATTAGCAAAATAGGCACCTAATCCAATTGGAGCATAAAGCATTATAACATTTATAAATTTCATCATTACCTGTGATAGTGAATCTAAACCTTTTGATATGATATTTCCTTCACCAAGGGAGCTGACACAAAAACCAAATATTATTGAGAATACGATTAATGGCATCATATTTGATCTGGATAGCAATTTACTGAAATCATTTACAGTTAGAGCACTTACAATCTGATCCGCTAGCTTTATTTTCTCAAGCTCTTCTGTCGATTCTATTACAATGTTCACTCCTTCTGCCGGAGGGAATATTTTTACAACAAAAATAATTAAAACAGCAGCAATTAGCCCTGTAATTACAAAGGTCAAAAACATATTACCAAGTATTTTCCCAAGCCTTTTCATGTTGGCCATGCTGCCAACGGCACTTGCAATAGTAATAAATACTAAAGGAGTCACTGCAGTAAACATTAGATTTAAAAATATATCTCCTAAAGGCTTCAAGACAGTTGCTTTTTCTCCGAATATAATCCCGATTACACTGCCTATAACTATAGATATAATTAGTGTGATAGAGAAACGATAGCTATGCCAAACACTTCTCTTTGTATTAGTCATATATACACATCCTTCCATTTTCCAATTAAATCTTCATCAATTACATTACCAATAGCAACAATATTTGTATCACCTATTAAATATAAACTCTGTATTGTTTCATCTTTTATTTCAATTTCTATAAACAGTTCACCTCCTGGTACAACTATTTTCGTATAATTTTCTTTCACACATTTTTTTAATTGAAGAGCTAAAGCTGTAGATGCTGAACCCGTACCACATGCAAGTGTAAAGTCCTCAACTCCTCTTTCATAAGTTTTTACAATAACTGTGTTTTCATCTAAAATATCATAGAAATTTACATTTGCTCCTTTAGGCAATTCCTTATAGTACCTTAAAAATTTTCCTAACTGGAAAATTTCAGCTTCTTCTGTTTCTTTCAAACTTGGATATTTTACTACTAAATGAGGTATTCCAGGATTTCCAAGTTCTACATAAGAGCATTCATAGATTATTTTATCAATTTCAATATTATAATTTAATCTTATTATTGAAGGGTTATTTAATTTTACTTTAACCTGTCTGTTTTCTAATATTTCAGCCGATACAACTCCAGCAGTAGTTTCAAATGTCATTTTTTTGGGAGCTATGTCATTTATATATGCGTATCTGGCAATACATCTAGCACCATTACCGCACATTTCTCCTAAACTGCCATCGGAATTAAAAAATATCATTTTAAAATCAGAACTGCCATTCGGAAAATCAACTATTATAAGACCATCAGCACCAATTGATGTTTTTCTCTTACAAAGTTTTCTGGCAATGTATGGGAATTTATCTGTACTTAGTCCTAATTTCATATTGTTTAATATTATAAAGTCATTTCCAACTCCTTGAATTTTTGTAAATTCCATAAATTCATCTCCTAAAAGCTATATTAAGGATTCTGGGATTAAATCATTTCTCAGTATATCCTCGTAAATCTGTTTTTTTACTATTAATTGTGATTTTCCTTCGTGTACTAATACAACGGATGGAACAGGATTCCTACTATAATTAGTATTAAAATACATATTTATATACAATATACTGAATTAAAAAAATAATGACAAAATAAAAATTGAATATTTCAACTTGGAATGAATAACATATTGGAATCATAATAAGATGATTTTTGATAATCTGAACTAGATTGGGTATATATATAAAAGTTAATAAAATTAAGGAGTAGATTTTATGAAAAGAAATATAATTCAATATAGTATGTTAACAATTATAATTGCGTTAATTATATCTGGTTGTACTCAGACAACTGATAAGGGACTAGAGGAGGAGCTTACTGCTAAAAATGAAATAATAGGACATCTGGAACAAGAGAAAAAGGAGCTTGAAGACAGGATAATTGAGTTGGAAGAGAATCTTGGTAATCAAAATTGGCAAAATGACAGTCTTATAGAAACCGCGTTTGATGTAGTTCAATTATTGAAGAATAAAGATATAAAGGCATTATCTGAATATGTTCATCCAGATAATGGATTAAGATTTTCGCCTTATGGTTATATCGAGGAAGATAATAATCAACTATTTAGTTCTACTCAGATAAATAATCTTTTAAATGATACGAATATTTATACATGGGGGAGTTATGATGGGACAGGAGACCCTATAGATTTGACATTTGGTGATTACTACAATAAATTTGTTTATGATCAGGATTTTGCAAATCCACATATAATAGGGAATAACCTAATGATAGGAAAGGGCAATACAGTAAACAATATTAGTGATGTCTATCCAAATGGAGAATTTATAGAATTTCATTTTACTGGTTCCAACCCGCAGTTTGAGGGAATGGATTGGAAGAGTTTAAGACTTGTATTTGAAAATGACAATGGTAGTTGGTATCTGGTAGGAATAATCCATGACCAATGGACCATATAAAAAAGGTAGAGTTTATCTACCTTTTTTATTTACATATATATAGCTTATTGCTCTATTCTAGACCTTCTATATCTTTAAATTGTTTATAAGCCTCGCTTTCTTCATCTGATTCTTTATCTGAGCTAGATGCCAAAAATGAAGAATTCCATAGATGCGTAGGATAACTAGGCATCATTTGGCTTGGCAGATAATCATAAAATTCATCGGTGAATTCTGTATTTTGAAGAGACTCCGAATCAAAAATATTTTCGAGTTCAAAACTATTGTGTTCTTCCTTATCGAATGGTGAATCATAATTTTTTCGCTTAACCATAATAACACCTCCATGGTTATTGTAACCAATTTATAATTCACAATTCAAAATTAAACCCGAGATTCTTCGCTTGTGCTCAGAATGACTTTTTTGCAGTAAATATCAGCCGTATTATTTAAGATGCGTAGTATAATCATTGCCTACATATGTCATCCTGAAACGTGCAGCATAATCATTGCCTACATATGTCATCCTGAGATGGACAGTATAATCATTGCTTTCGAAGGATCTCGGGTTTAATGTTTCAATGTTTTAACTCTTAGTTCTTACTTCTTAGTTCTTAACTCTTAACTAACTAGAACGCTGGGACAACTCCACCGTTATAATTTTCTTCAATATAAGTTTTAATTTCATCTGATTGCAAAGCTTCCATAAGCTTAACAAACTTTTCTTCATTTTCTTCTCCTTCTCTTACTGCTACGATATTTGCATAAGGAGAATCTTTGCCTTCAACTACAAGACCATCTTCAACTGGGTTAAGTCCAGCTTCTAATGCGTAATTACCATTAATTACAGCACCATCAATTTCTCCTAAAACTCTTGGAAGTGTTGCTGCTTCTAGTGCAGTAAATTTAATATTCTTTGGGTTTTCAGCAATATCTTTTTCTGTAGCTTCCAAGCCAGCACCTTCCTTAAGCTTAATCAATCCGTTAGCTTCAAGAAGTAACAATGCTCTACCACCATTTACTGTATCGTTAGGGATGGCTATTTCTGCACCTTCTGGTAAATCATCAAGAGAATCAATGCCATTTGCATATAAAGCCATTGGTTCGACATGTACATTACCTATTGATACTAGGTCAAGTCCTTCCTTAGCTATGAAATCATCAAAATATGGTTTGTGTTGAAAGAAGTTTGCATCTATTTCACCATCTGCTAATGCATGATTTGGTTTAACATAATCAGTAAATTCAATTAGTTTAATCTTGATTCCTTCTTTTTCTAACTCATCAGCTACAAGAGAAACTAATTTGCTATGTGGTTCCGGTGAAACACCAATTTTTATTTCTACAGGTTCATCTGGTGTGTCGGTTGTGTTATTAGCAGGAGTTTCATCTGTATTACTAGCAGGAGTCTCAGCTTTAGGAGCACAACCTACTAAAAGTGATAATGATAATATTGAAATTAGAACTAATGATAATATTTTTTTCATTTATATTCCTCCAGTTATTTTTTATTTAATTTTGCTGATATTGTATTTCCTACAAATTGCACTGATTGTACCAATATAATTATTATGATTACTGCTATTACCATAACATTTGTTTGAAATCTGTATAATCCAAATCGGATTGCTAAATCTCCCAATCCGCCGCCGCCAATAGAGCCAGCCATTGCTGAATATCCAATTATATTGATTATTGTAAGTGTTATACCTAAAATAATTGAAGGCAGGGCTTCTGGAATCAATACCCTTGTAATAATCTGAGGGGTAGTTGCTCCCATGGAAAGGCTTAATTCAATCACACCTCTATCTACTTCTTTTAAACTGCTTTCCATAACTCTAGCTACAAATGGTGCTGCTGCTATAGACAGTGGAACAATTGTTGCTGTAGTACCAATTGTTTTTCCAATAATAAGTTTTGATAGTGGAAACAATAAAATCATCAATATTAAGAATGGAAAGGATCTTAATAAATTTATAATACTATTTAGCACATTATTTAAAATTGGCTTCTCCCAAATATTGCCTTTTTCCGTTATTACCAAAAGGATTCCTAGAGGAAAACCTATTAGTATGGAAAATACAGTTGAGAAAAATACCATATAAAGTGTTTGTAATAGGGAAGGTATAACTAATTCAGCCATTATATCACCTCCACATGTACATTTTCATTGTCTTCTAAATAATGCAATGCTCTGTTGATTTCATCTTCATCCCCGATTAATTCCAGAATTAGATGACCAACATTACTAAGCTGTAATTTATTTATATTTCCTGATAATATATTGATATCAATATTGAAGTTCTTAATAATCCATGATACTATTGGCTTTTTTGCACTATCGCCTAAGAAGCTCAATCTGATAAGCTTTCCTTTAAAGTCATTTGGGTTTATAATTTCTTCTTCAACACTGCTACTTATAGAATCAATAAAGCTTTTTGCAGTCTTTGTTTTAGGCTCTTTAAATATATTCTCAACGGTGTTTGATTCTACAACTTCTCCATCTTCCATAATAGCAACTCTGTCACAGATTTCTTTAACTACTTCCATCTGGTGAGTAATCATTACGATAGTAATACCTAATTCATTTCTTATTTTGTTTAATAAAGATAATATGGATTTTGTAGTCTTTGGATCTAAGGCAGAAGTACCTTCATCACTTAAAAGAATCTTTGGTGAGTTAGCAATAGATCTTGCAATTGCAACACGTTGTTTTTGCCCACCACTTAGCTGACTAGGATATGAATCCTTTTTATCAGATAAATCTACATAGTTTAATAATTCATTAACCCTCTTATCAATTTCATTTCTATTTTTACTTTCTAATTTCAATGGAAATGCTATGTTTTCATACACTGTTTTTTGAGATAGTAGGTTAAAATGTTGAAAAATCATTCCTATTTCTTTTCTCATTAATCTTAGGGATTTCTTATCTAGAGAGGTAATGTCTACACCATCAATAAATATTTTACCTTGTGTTGGTTCCTCCAATCTATTGATACATCTAATTAGAGTTGATTTACCAGCACCGCTAAGTCCGATGATTCCAAATATTTCACCTTTTTTAATATGAAGGTTAACATTTTTTACAGCGGTTAAAATATTATTATTGCTTATATAATCTTTCGAAAGATTTTGTATCTGAATCAATTGAAGCACTCCTTTATAAAATAAAAAAGCCTCTCGATAAAAGAGGCGGCCGTCCTCTCTTATCTTTCGACTAAGTCGTTGGAATTAGCACCTTGTGCATGTACACAGGTTGCTGGGTTTCATCGGGCCATTCCCTCCACCTCTCTTGATAAGAGCTTTTATTAATTTAGAATTCATTCTAATACAAATTTGACTTACTGTCAATGGTTTTTAAAAAAAATTTTTTTATTTTGTTAAAAATGTTACTATTCACAGTTAATCACAGCAGATAAAGAAAAATGATAAAAATTCTAAGGGAACATTTGCAGGAGTGACTATAATTCTTAGTGAATGGAAGATAAAAATCCGTTAAGCAGCTTTCATGTCCCTAAAGATAGACCACTAGGGGAATTGAAAGATGTAGGATTTTTGTCTGGAATGAGCTATAGAATTATTCATCTCCGAAACCGTGAGTGTGTGTTTTTATCATTTTTCGATTTTATACAATTTAAAGTACTGTGAATAGTAAGTAAAAGTTACAAGTTATTCTTACAAATTTCAGAAATATATTATATGCATAAATAT
>DAIUFH010000084.1:0-8455 GCA_036844705.1 Tissierella sp. | reverse complement strand
ATAGAATGCTCAATATCCATACTTGCTAATTTAAACGAATAAATAAGCTAAAATTAGTGACTATTTACAGTACTTTAAATTGTGTAAAATCGAAAAATGATTAAAATACACACTCACGGTTTCGGAGATGAATAATTCTATAGCTCATTCCAGACAAAAATCCTACATCTTTCAATTCCCTTAGTGGTCTATCTTTAGGGACATGAAAGCTGCTTAACGGATTTTTATCTTCCATTCACTAAGAATTATAGTCACTCCTGCAAATGTTCCCTTAGTATTTTTATCATTTTTCTTTATCTGCTGTGATTAACTGTGAAAAATAACTAAAATTCAACAAATATAATAGAGAATATATAAAAAACTAGAATTTATAGCGAATAAATGATAAAATTTAGATATTATTATCTAAATTTTTTTATATAGGATAAGTGCAACTATACATCAGAAGGGGTATAAAAAACCTCTCTGATGGAAGGTTTCTATATTGGAGTGAATAGTTTTTGGAGAAATGGTTTATAAGAAATAAAAAATATGATTATAAAGAAATTGCTTCAGAGTTTGAAATAAGTGAAATAGTAGCAAAACTGCTTATAAATAGAGATATTTATGAAAAAAAGGATATTGAACTATTTTTAAATCCACAATTCGATAGATTAAATTCAGCTGAACTAATGAAGGATCTACTCAAAGCTTCAGATATTATAATACAAAAAATAAAGGATAAAAAAAGAATTAGAATTGTTGGGGATTTTGATGTTGATGGCATAATGTCTGTATATATACTTTATAAGGGGCTTAAAAGCTTTGGTGCTGAAGTGGATTATATAATTCCAGATCGTGTTATCGATGGCTATGGTATAAACATAAATATAGTCAACAATGCTAAAGAAGAGGGTATAGATACAATAATCACCTGTGACAATGGTATAGCTGCTATCAATCAGATAAAACATGCCAAGGAACTTGGAATGACAGTAATAGTTACTGATCATCATGATATTCCTTATACAGAAGAAAATAATACTAAAGTATATTTATCCACTGATGCTGATGCAATTATAAATCCAAAGCAGCTGGATTGTAAATATCCTTTTAAGAATTTATGTGGCGCAGGTATAGTCTATAGATTTATTAGATATTTATCGGATAGACTAAATTTAAATAAAAAAGATGAATACCTGGAATTTGTTGCTATAGCAACTATTTGTGATGTAGTTGATCTTGTAGGAGAGAATAGGATAATTGTAAGAAAAGGCCTCGAAGCCTTAAATTCTACTAAAAATATAGGATTAAAAGCGTTAATAGATATGTGTGGGGTATTGAACAAGGAAATCGGCGTTTATCATGTTGGGTTTATATTAGGCCCTACTATTAACGCATCAGGAAGGTTGGATACCGCACTTTATGCTTTGGAGCTGCTTCTAACTGAGGATATGCAATTAGCATATGAAATGGCTAAAAATCTCAGGGATCTAAATGATGACAGAAGAAAAATGACCATAGATGGTGTTGACAAGGTAATTGACCAGATAGAAGCAAAGAAAATGCAAAAGAGTAAGGTTTTAGTAGTTTATGAGCCCGATATTCATGAAAGTATAGCAGGCATAATAGCTGGCAGGATTAAAGATAAATACAATATGCCCACTATTGTGCTTACTAAAGGAATAGAAGGCGTTAAAGGATCTGCTAGATCCATAGAGGAATACAATATGTTTGAAGAGCTTTCTAAGTGTAAGGATTTATTAAATAGATTTGGGGGACATTCTATGGCAGCAGGATTATCTTTAGATGAAGATAATATCGATGAGCTAAGAAGTAGACTAAATCAATATACCATTCTTACGGAGGAAGATCTAATTCCCAAAATATATATTGACATGCAACTGCCTTTTGAATATATTAATTACAAACTGATAAATGAAATAAAGATATTGGAGCCTTATGGAAAGGGAAATTCTAAACCGTTGTTTGGAGAAAAAAATATAAGAATTAAAAAAGGTAGCTTATTAGGGGCAAAGAAAAATGTGCTTAAGCTCAGTTTGATTTCTTCTAGAGGTCAAAGAATGGAAGGGATCATATTTAATGATATTCAGAGTTGTTTAGATGATGTCAAGAGTAAATATGGTGAAGTGCAATTAAATAATATGTTAAATGGTATAGAAAACAACATATTAGTAGATATTTTATATTATCCAGATGTAAATGAGTATAATGGAAATGTAAGTTTACAGGTCATTATAAAAAATTATAGATTTAACTAGTTTTTGCAAGAAGGTGAGACCATGTTAGAAAAGTTGATATCAAAAATTGAACAATACAATCCTCAAGCAGATTTACAGATGGTTATAAAGGCATATCAATATGCAGATGCTGCACATGAGGGACAATTAAGAAATTCAGGTGAAAAGTATATCGTTCATCCAGTCAATGTTGCACTAATATTGGCTGAATTAAACATGGATACACCTACTATTATTGCTGGATTGCTTCATGATGTAATAGAGGATACTAATACTTCCTATGATAAAATTGTTGAAGAATTTGGTAAAGAAGTAGCAGATATCGTAGATGGTGTTACAAAGTTAAAGAAATTGAAATATAAGACTAAGCAGGAAAATCAAGCAGAGAACCTACGAAAGATGGTTCTTGCTATGGCTAAAGATATAAGAGTTATCATAGTCAAATTGGCAGATAGACTTCACAATATGAGAACATTAGAATATATGACTGATGAAAAGAAAAAAGAAAAGGCATTGGAAACCTTAGAAATCTATGCTCCGATAGCCCATAGACTTGGTATGTCAAAGATTAAATGGGAGCTGGAGGATTTATCTTTACGTTATTTGGATCCAGAAAATTATTATGATTTAGTTGAGAAGGTTTCAAAGCGAAGACGTGAAAGAGAAGCTTATATACAAAATATAATCTCCATATTAAAAGAAAAGCTTTCCGAAATGGATATACATTGTGATATTAGCGGAAGACCAAAAAACTTTTATAGCATATATAAAAAGATGTTTAATCAGGGAAAAACCTTTGAACAAATATTTGATTTAACTGCAGTAAGAATTCTAGTTGACAATATTAAAGACTGCTATGGAGCCTTAGGTATAGTCCATACATTGTGGAAACCACTGCCAGGAAGATTTAAGGACTATATTGCAATGCCAAAACCGAACATGTACCAATCTCTGCATACTACTGTTATTGGGAATGAAGGTGAGATTTTTGAGGTTCAAATCAGAACCTATGAAATGCATAAAACGGCTGAATATGGTATTGCTGCCCATTGGAAATATAAAGAAGGGTATTCCAAATCAGATAGTTTTGACGATAAACTTACTTGGCTTAGGCAGTTGCTAGAGTGGCAAGCGGATTTAAATGATCCTAGGGAATTTATGGAGACATTGAAAATTGATTTCTTTACAGATGAGGTGTTTGTATTTACACCTAAAGGAGATGTAATTAATTTACCCGATGGTTCAACACCTATAGATTTTGCATATAGGGTCCATACTGCAGTAGGCAATAGCTGTGTAGGCGCTAAGGTTGATGGAAGAATAGTTCCTATAAATTATAAATTAAAAAACGGAAATATTGTTGAAGTTATAACTTCAGTTAATAGTGGTGGTCCTAGCCGTGACTGGCTTAAGATAGTTAAAAGTACACAGGCAAAGAATAAGATTAAGCAATTTTTCAAGCAAAAAGACAAAGATTTCAATGTAGCTAGAGGAAAAGAAATGCTTGAAAAAGAAATTAAGAGATTAGGTTATAAACCTAATGAAATATTAAGGGATGAGTGGATTAAAAATACTGCTACAAAGGTAAGTATAAATTCTATTGACGATTTGTATTCAGCCATAGGCTATGGAAGCATAACTTTGAATCAGGTAATTGGAAAACTGAAGGAATACTATAATGAATTTTACAAGGTCACTGATGAAAATGCCTTTATCGAAAGTAAATTGCAACAGCCTCAACAGAAAAAAAGCAAACATACTCAAGGCGTAAATGTTAAAGGTGTAGATAATGTGAAAGTTAGATTTTCAAAGTGTTGCAATCCTGTACCAGGGGACGATATTATAGGCTTTATTACTAGAGGGAGAGGGGTTTCTATCCATAGAACTGACTGTCCAAACATTGTATATAATGATGAAAGTAGTGAAAGGCTTATAGAAGTTTCATGGGATATTGAAAAGAAGGCGTCCTATAATGCGGAAGTTCAAGTTAGAGCAATAGATAGAAGTGGAATTTTAGCAGAAGTCGCAGCACGTGTTACAGATTCAGGGGCAGGATTGATATCGCTGAATGCTAGAACATCTAAGGAAAGATTAGTTAACATAAACATGATTCTTGAAATAAATGATATTGAACAGCTAAAAGAACTTATGAAGAAATTGAGAAAGATAAAAAATGTTACAGATGTATTTAGGGTAACGGCATAGGAGGTTTAGTATGAGGGCAGTTGTACAAAGGGTTACAGAAGCTTCTGTAAAGGTAGATGAAAATATAGTAGGGAAAATAAACGAAGGACTGATGGTACTCCTAGGTGTTGGCAATGATGATAATGAGAAGGATTTGGACTATTTGGTGGGAAAAGTATTGGGGTTAAGAATTTTTCAAGATGAAAATGATAAGATGAATCTTTCCCTTTTGGATGTAAAAGGAGAGCTATTAGTAGTATCTCAATTTACCTTATATGGTGATGTAAGAAAGGGTAAACGACCTAGCTTTTCAACATCTGCATCACCTGAAATAGGGAATAAATACTATGAGGAATTTATTAATAAGACAAGAGCCTTAGGTGTAAGGACTGAGACCGGAATATTTGGAGCTCATATGGATGTATCTTTAGTGAATAATGGTCCTGTTACAATTTTATTGGATAGTAAAAAGGTTTTTTAGGAGTGATGAAATTGAATATCTATAGAATACCTGCAGGTATTTATGCAGCTAATTGTTATGTAATTTTTTCGGATGATACCAAGTCTGGTATCGTTGTTGATCCAGGTGGTAGTGCAGATGAAATAATCGACTTTGTAGAAAAAAATAATATTGATTTAAAGTATATAGTATTAACCCATGGACATGGAGATCATATAGGCGGAGTAAAGGAAATAAAGGATAAATACAAAATACCTGTACTTATTCATGAAGATGATGCAGATATGTTAACAGATGCATCGAAGAACCTATCTGGCACTATGGCATCTGGGCCCATTGAGATAAATGCGGATAAGACTTTAAAAGATGGAGAAATTATTAAATTTGGGGATTTGGAAGCACTTGTTTTGCATACTCCCGGACATACAAAGGGAGGAATTTGCTTGAAAATCCAGGATCATATTCTAACTGGTGATACGTTGTTCAAGGGCTCAATTGGTAGGACTGATTTATACAGTGGAGATTACGAAACGTTGATAAAATCTATAAAAACAAAGCTACTTGTTTTATCAGATGAGCTTATTGTGCTACCAGGTCATGGGCAGCCATCAACTATAAGAAACGAGAGATTATCTAATCCTTTTTTTAATTAATTTACTGAAGGTGAGTTAATGATAAATGTATATATGGAGGGCTATAAATATACTAATGATTTTTATGAACTGATTCATGTTTTCTATCTAAATGAAGATATAGAGCAAATAGAAAATGTTGGTGAATACGATAATGGATATTTGATAAATATCAATTTAAATAATTTAGGAAAAGGCCCTACTGCAATATGTAAGGTCTATTTTAATAAAAGATTGATATCCGAAGCTAAAGAACAAATAGATACCATATTCATAAACAGACCATTAGAAAAGACTATAAGAATTGGTATTAAAAAAGTTATCTATAATGCTTTAACATCCATTGTAGATAAAAATTTGCCCTGGGGTATCTTAACCGGTATTAGACCTACAAAAATTGTACATGAATTAATAGAAAAAAATACGTCAGAATCCACTATATTAGAGATTCTTACCAAGGAATATATGATAAATAATGACAATGCCAAACTGTTAATGAATATTGCTTACAAGCAAAGTAAACATCTATATCCTATTGACTCAAATAGATATAGCTTATACATAGGCATTCCATTTTGTCCTACAAGGTGTCTTTATTGTTCATTTCCAACTTTGCCTATAGGAAGATATAGCAATCTGGTAAGTAAATATATCGATACGTTAATCTATGAAATAACAGAAATTAAGACCCTTATGAAAGGTAAAAAAATCAATAGCGTATATATTGGAGGAGGTACACCTACCTCTATTTCTGTAGAAGATTTAAGAAAAATTATCAATACAGTTTATGATAGCTTTGGCAAAGAAAATATAAGAGAGTTCACTATAGAGGCTGGGAGACCGGATACAATTAATTATGAATTGCTGAACATGCTAAAGGAAGAACAAATTGAAAGAATCAGTATCAATCCACAGACTATGAATGATAGAACATTAAAGCTTATAGGAAGAAAACATACATCAGAAGATATAATTAATTCATATAAGATGGCAAAAGAAGTAGGAATTTCATCTGTGAATATGGATTTGATAGTGGGGTTGCCAGGTGAAGGAGTTGCAGATATTAAGAATAGCCTTGAAACCATTGGAAAATTAAACCCGGAGAACTTAACTATACATACCCTTTCTGTTAAGAGAGGTTCAAAGTTTATAGAACATTTAGATGAATATGATATAGAAGGACAAAGTATCATTGAAAGAATGCTTTATGAAACAAAATCATTTGCTCAAAGTATGAATTTGGAACCATATTATCTCTATCGCCAAAAGAATATCCTTGGTAATTTTGAAAACATAGGATATGCAAAAAAAGACTATGAATGTATATACAATATTTCGATTATGGAGGAGAAGGAAAGTATATTAGCCGCAGGAGTCGGCTCCACTTCTAAAATATATTACCCTGAAGAAAATAGATTAGAGAGAATATTTAATTTTAGAGATTTAAAAGAATATTTAAATAGAATTGATGAACTTATAGAAAGAAAAAGAAAAATACTTATTTAAGAATAAATTAACCTTTAGGAACAAATATTTTGCTCTTAAAGGTTGTTTAATAAATATTATGGCAAGATTTCTATACTAAATATAATAGTAATCACTAAAATAAAAAAAGATAATTTTTTTTTCATATTTTTCCACCTTTCTATTTGACAAAAATTATTAATTATTATATGCTGGTAATTAATAATAGTATACATTATTTACCGAAAGTTGACAATATTGTAAAACATGGAGGTGAATATTTATGAGAATAACGAGAACGATTTCCTTGCTTTTAGTGTTTATACTGGTTGTTTCTTTAAATGTACCTATATTTGCACAACAAATGGATATATCTAACTTAGATGTCCAAATAATTGATAGGGGAGAATATGTTGAAATAGCAGAGAATGGATCTATCAACAGAATTTATGACTATATAGTTAACAATACAAGATATCTTGATATAAAAGATGAATTTGGAGTTCTACTAGGTACTCTTGAAATTGATTTGATAAGTGGTCAGATATCAAGGAATGGTTCATCTTTAAACATAAAAGGTAACTTACATGTAAAGGGAAATGATATTCTTCCACAATATTTAGAAGGGGATGGAACTGAGGAAAATCCATATAAATTTTGTACCCCAGGAGCAACTACTAATGTTGTATATCATCGATACACTGCTAGGGAGATAGCAAATGTAGCAGGTGATGCGTCAACTGCTGTAGCTATAACGACAGTTTTAGCTGCTCTTTCAGGAGCTTCTACAAAGGCTTTAGCTTCAATATCTGGTGCTATAGCAAATTTGGCTTGGTTGGTTCAAAAATCAAGTCATGAGTCTCTTGATAGAATAGGAATAACATTTTACACTAAAGAAGTATGTGTATTATTCAGAGAATTTGATGCTGGAGAGTATGTATATTTCTATCAAAACGATACTGTATGCTACAATGGTTCAACATTTGGATAATAATAAGTTTGAAGATGAGCAAATCAAGTGAAAAGAATTAAAGATAAAATGATGTTAATATGTATACTATTACAATCCATAGCATATATAATTGATTCCACAGGAACTCAAAATAGGATGTTAATAACAATATATATAATATTTATGTTAATTGCAGGTTCTTATTGGATTTTGTTTGGATTTGAAAATATAAAAAAATTATTAAATGAAATTCAAAAAAATAACTTCTCTTTTCATAAATTAATAAAAATTACAGCATATATTCTTATTATTGTGCTAGGGATACTTATAGTTCTTACAATTTTTAGAAATATAAAATAAAAAGCGAGCTCATAATGCTTGCTTTTTATTTGGGAAAATTATAACAAAAGGTTTTGAAACGCATATATTGCTTTTCCAATAGTATTTTTATCATTTTTCTTGACTGTAAATCAATGTCATTAAGTTAAGAAAATGAATATTGCTTAATATATGAACAAATAGA
>DAIUFH010000083.1:0-8547 GCA_036844705.1 Tissierella sp. | reverse complement strand
CCCCTCCGCTGTCATTCTGAGCGATAGCGAAGAATCTCGGGTTTTAATTGTGAATTGTAATTTGTGAATTGTGAATTGAAATTGGGGTCGATGATATGATTATACTTACATCAATAAGTGGAAAAGAGTTTTGTTTAAATAGTGATTTGATATATAAGATTGAGGAATTGCCGGATACGGTTATTACATTAACGAATGGAAAAACGATTAGGGTAGTAAACAGTACTGAAGACATTATACAAAAAATTGTAGAGTTCAAAAGACGAATATTCCTTGACTTACCGGAGGTGAGTAGTAAATGAAAAAAAGAAGTATGTCGGCAATAAGTGGGTTAATTGCCGGGGTTATTTTGGTGTTTTGGTCTATTAAGATATCGGGTAATCTTAGTAGCTTTTATGATCTTCCATCTATTGCAATTACTGTAGGAGGATCATTTTGTGCATTGATTATCAGCTTTCCATTTAAAGCCATATTAAATATACCTAGTATGTTGAAGCTACTAATGGTTTCACCGCAAAATAATAGGGAAGATATAATAATTTTACTTACAGATTTATCTAGAAAGGCTAGAAGAGATGGCTTATTAGCACTAGAGGATGATATAAGCGAAATGGGAAATGAATTTATGGCAACGGGACTGCAAATGGTAGTTGATGGTGTTGAGCCTGACAATATTAGAGAGTTAATGGAACTTAAGATGGACACTATGGAAAGAAGACATAGATCCGGACAGATGGTATTCTTAAAATGGGGTGAGCTAGCTCCTGCTTATGGTATGCTTGGTACTCTTATTGGACTCATCATAATGCTTGTTGACTTAGATGACCCAGGGTCAATTGGGAGTGGTATGGCTGTAGCTTTGGTAACTACGTTTTATGGTTCGTTTCTTGCTAATTTAGTGTTCCTGCCAATTGCAAACAACTTAAGTGAGCAAACTGATGAAGAAGTATTTACATGTCAAATGATTATAGATGGGATATTGGAAATACAAGCTGGGACTAATCCAAGATTGCTTGAAGAAAAATTGTTGGCTTATTTATCACCTGATGATCAAAAGAAAACTAAAGATGACTTAGGAAGTGCGAAAGAGGCTATAAATTATGAGCAGTAGAATTAGAAAAAAGGAGAGTAGCGCTGGAGGCGGCGCACCATGGCTAACTACTTTATGTGATTTAATGCAACTTTTATTAACATTTTTCGTCTTGTTATTTTCAATGTCAAATGTAGATGCAGAGAAATTTGCCAATGTTACTACGTCGATTCAGGAGGCTTTTATTGGTTTTCAGGCAGGACCATCATTAATAGAGAGTTATAATAGCAGTGATGTACCTACAATACAGGGAGGAAGTATAATTGATCAAGGTATGGCTATACAAATTTCACCAGAAATCTTACAGATGTATGAGAAGATAGGAGAATTCATTACTGAAAATGAATTACAATCGGATGTTGATGTAAGATATGATGATAAGGGTGTATTTGTTGATATAAAAGATATGATATTGTTTGATACGGGAAGTGCAAAGCTTAAGGACACCGGTATAGATGTATTAGGTAAGCTTGAAGGGCTCATCAATGATTTTGATAATGATATAGTAGTTGAAGGCCATACTGATAATATTCCTATCAATGTAGAGCAATATCCTACAAATTGGGAGTTGTCTACGGCTAGAGCAGTATCTGTAGTTAGATATCTAAGTGAAGTTGAGAAAATAGATCCAAAGAGGCTATCTGCTAGAGGATATGGAGAGTACAATCCAATAGCTACAAATGATAGTGCGCAAAATAGAGCATTAAATAGAAGGGTAAATTTATTTATAGTATTTGATAATAAAGGTGGGAATTAGTTATGGCTGAAATAGAAATATCAGAGAAGAAGAGCGTTTCTAAGATTATAATTATTGTATTATTATCATTAATCCTATTGTTAACAGCAACTATCTTATTTTTTGTTGTCTTTGACAAGCAGGCAGATAATATATTTAGTATTTTTAAATCAGAAAGTGGAGAATTTACTGCCCCACTTGAGGAATTTGTTGTGAATTTAAAGCCTGAGGGTAATGTAAGACATTATATTAAAGTATCCTTAGCTCTTATGTTTACTGATGAGGATGATAGTAAAATAATAGAAACAAATATGAGTAAAATTAGAGATACAATAATAAGTACCTTAAGAGCAAAAACCTATAATGATATAGTAAATGATAATCAGACACTTAATTTGAAAACAGAATTAATTGAAAGCATAAATAAATCCTTAAATGAATCTATTGTGGAAGGTGTATATATAACTGATGTTATCATTCAATGATGTTTCATCTATTTTTCAAACTATAGTGGTTCTAATAATAGTCATAATTTTGGCGAATATATCTTTAAAACTTCTTAATAAGAATATGATTAAAAGCCAAAGAATTATCAAGATAGTTGAGAGGGTAAATGTATTTAATAATTCAGCCTTAGGAATTGTTGAAATATGTGGAAAGTATTATTTAATGAGTTTTACAGATAAGGACAATAAAATTCTAAAGGAATTAAATAAGGAAGAAGTAGAAACTTATCTTGAGGAGTTTGAGGAGAACAAAGGTTTTACATATTTAAAGGATAAAACAAATTTATTTTTTGGAACGAGGAAAAAAGATTGAGCAAAAAGAAGACCATTTTAATTTTATGTATACTACTAATTACAATATCAATTATGCCTAGGGTTTCTTTCGCAGAAGGAATAACTGATTTTATATTCAATCAGGATAACAACCCGGAATCTACAGTAGATACAGTTAAGCTTTTGATTATATTAACGGTACTTTCCTTAGCTCCCAGTATTCTAATCTTGACTACTTGCTTTACAAGAATTATAGTGGTTTTATCTTTTTTGAGGAATGCATTGGGCACTCAACAAACACCTCCAAATCAGCTATTAATTGGACTAGCTTTGTTTTTGACAGTATTTGTAATGCAACCGGTATATAGTCAAGTGATGTCTGAAGCAATAAACCCATTTTTGGCAGAGGAAATTTCTCATGAAGAAGCAATTGACAGGGCTATAGTACCAATGAAGGAATTTATGTTAAAGCAAACTAGGGAGAAGGATTTAGCTCTATTTTTAAGAGCTTCAGGAAGTGATAATGTTGAGAATCCTATGGATTTGTCAATGACTACCGTTATTCCGGCATTTGCCATAAGTGAACTTAGGACAGCCTTCAGCATAGGATTTATAATCTATATACCATTCTTGGTAATAGATATGGTCGTTTCTAGTATTTTAATGTCCATGGGGATGTTTATGCTTCCGCCGGTCATGATTTCATTGCCATTTAAAATACTGTTATTTGTCTTAGTAGATGGATGGTATTTAGTGGTAGAATCCTTGTTACAAAGCTTTGTTTAAGAGGTGATTAAAATGACTCAAGTAATGGCACTAGATATTTTGCGAAGTGGATTTTTAACTATAATGAAGGCTTCACTGCCAATTTTGTTACTGTCATTGGTAGTTGGATTGATAATCAGTATACTACAGGCAGTTACTCAGGTTCAAGAACAGACCTTGAGTTTTGTGCCTAAAATAATTGCAGTCATGTTTGGGCTTATATTATTCGGAAATTTTATCCTAAATAGTGTAATAACATTTACGGAGAATCTTTATAAGTTAATTGGAAATATAGTGTAGGTGCCTTGATATGATTATACAAGTACATAAGTTGTTACTAATTTTACTAAGAATTACAGCCTTTATAGTTATTTGTCCAGGGTTTTCATTTAGAGGATTGCCGAATATTTTTAAGGTAACTTTGGCTATAGGTATTACTCTAATGGTATATACAGTAGTTCCTGAAATGGGCATGGTTGGAGGAATGTTTGAGCTACTTATGCTGGCAATTAAAGAGACTGTTTTTGGTCTTGCGATTGGATATGTTACTAATTTAGTTTTTTCAGCCATTGAAATAGCTGGACAATTAATAGACCTTCAAGTTGGATTTTCTATGGGTTCTGTTTTTGATCCCAACTTAGATATTAGCGCTTCAAATTATGGCAGATTTTATTATTGGCTTTCAATTATGGTGTTTTTTTTACTTGATTTGCATCATGTAGTCATCAATACTTTGATTAAATCCTTTGAATATGTACCACTAAATGCATTGAACTACAACGGAGCAAGTACAGAGGCAGTTTTAAGAATTTTTTCGAGAATATTTGAATTGGGTCTCAATCTTGCTGCTCCGATGATTATTGTTGTTTTACTGGCTGATGTTATATTGGGTGTTATATCAAGGACAGTTCCTCAAATCAATGTATTGATGCTTGGTATGCCATTGAAGGCCATGGTAAGTTTTTTTGTGGCAATGATCAGCTTGTCTTGGTTAATGAATTCACTGGGTGATATTTTGTATCTCATCCCCGGATATTTAGAAGGATTTTTAAACCTATTCCGCTAATTACACCCCTGTCACCCTGAGATGGACAGCATAAGCATTGCTAGCCTCCTGTCACCCTGAGACGGACAGCATAAGCATTGCCCTCGAAGGATCCCGGGTTTCAATTGTGAATTGTGAATTGTGAACTGTGAATTGTCATTTGTGAATTGTCATTTGTGAATTGTGAACTGTGAATTGAATTAAAGGGGTGATTTTATGTCAGATAAAGAGTCTAAAACTGAAGAGGCCACCCCCAAGCGTCTCAGGGATGCGAAAAAGAAAGGACAGATTTCCAAAAGTAGTGATTTAGGTCCTGCGGTATCCTTATTGATTTTTACAATGACGGCAGCTACCTTGGGTCAGTACCTATATTCAAATATGTTAAGTTTTTTAAAGGGATATTTGGGTAGTAGGCATGACTTGGATATAAATATTGGCAATGTAAGAAATTTGTTCATCAACAATTTAATTAGTTCAAGTTTGATGGTATTGCCATTTGCATTAATTGCAATTGCTGTTGGAATTATCACTAGCTTGATACAGACGGGATTCATCTTGACCGCTGAGCCTATAAAGCCTGACTTTAAGAGAATCAATCCCATAAGTGGATTTCAAAATATTTTTTCTAAAAGAGTATTATTTAATCTAGTAAAAAATGTTTTAAAGCTTATTTTAGTATTTTATTTAGCTATGAACAATCTTATGGATTCAGGAAAAGAACTATTAAACACAGGCAACCTAGGTACTGAGAAATTATTTTCCTTCTTTGGTAATTTTACAAAAGAGCTTGTTATAGATATTGTCTATATCATGCTGAGTATTGCAATTATAGATTATATTTTTCAAAGAAGAGAGTATAAGAAGAACTTAAGGATGACAAAGCAGGAAATCAAAGATGAATACAAGGAAATGGAGGGTAATCCTCAAATTAAATCTGCCAGACAACAGAGACAGCGTCAGATTGCAATGAGTAGGATGATGTCAGCTGTCCCAAAGGCTACTGTTGTAGTAACAAATCCTACACATATTGCTGTAGCTTTAAGATATGAGACCGATAAGGATCAAGCGCCTGTAGTAGTAGCCAAGGGGGCAGATTATTTAGCAAATAAGATAAAGGAACTAGCAAGGGAAAACAAGATTCCAATTATGGAGAATAAACCTTTAGCTAGAACGATGTACAAAGATGTAGAAATAGGGGAGTATATCCCTGTTGAGCTTTATAAGGCAGTTGCAGAAATATTAGCCTTAGTTTATGAGCTTAAGGAAAAAAACAAGGGAAAGATTTAAGTTTTATAGAGGGAGCAATATATGCCTGAGCTATTTAATAATATAAGTCAAACATTTAGAAAATATACAGAATTGATAATTGCTTTTATTACGGTAGGTATTATAGGAATAATAATTATTCCTATGCCTAGTATAATCCTGGATTTTCTATTGGTTATCAATATATCCATAGGGATTGTAATTATGCTATTAACATTGTTCACCAAGAATGTTCTGGAGTTTTCGACATTTCCTACGTTACTTCTTATAACAACAATGTTTAGATTAGCATTGAATATCTCTTCTACAAGATTGATACTTAGTGAAGGTGATGCTGGTAATGTAATCAATGCCTTTGCTAATTTCGTTACAGGGAATAATTACGTAGTTGGTGCTGTTATATTCGTAATAATAGTTATAGTACAAATAGTAGTAGTTACAAACGGAGCCAGTAGAGTTTCAGAGGTTTCAGCTAGATTTACACTTGATGCAATGCCAGGTAAGCAGATGGCTATTGATGCAGATTTAAATACTGGACTTATTGATGAACAGACAGCTAGACAAAGAAGAACTGACTTACAGAGAGAAGCAAACTTCTATGGTGCAATGGATGGAGCCAGTAAGTTTGTTAAAGGAGATGCAATTGCAGGTATCATAATTACCATAATTAACTTAGTAGGAGGAGTTTTAATCTTCTCACTAAAGGGAATGGGGGCAATGGATGCCCTTGACAAATTTGGGAAGCTAACTATTGGTGATGGGTTGGTAAGTCAGATTCCGGCGCTTTTAATCTCCATAGCATCTGGTATATTGGTAACTAGGTCTGCTGATGGTGAAAGCTTTGGCAAAAGTGTATCCCATGAATTATTTGGTGTTTCACAGGTTCTTATGGTGGCGTCGGTTATATTGTTAATCATTGGATTTGTACCTGCATTTCCAACTTTTCCATTTTTAATTATTGCAGTTATTCTAGGATGTGTAGCTTATCTATTGGTCGAAAATGAAAAGTCTGAGAAGGCGTTAGCTATAACAAAATCAAATGAGAAGAAATTAATTGCCAAGGATAGTGAGCTGGAAACTATTTCTTCCTTTCAGATTGAGCCTATTTCAGTAGAGATTGGATATGGACTTATACCACTTGTGGATGAAGGTAAGGAAGATAATTTAATCAATCATATAACAGCTATAAGAAGGCAATGTGCAAATGAATTGGGAATCATCGTAAATCCAATAAGGATACGTGACAATCTCCAACTAGGACCTAATGAGTATGTTATAAAAATAAAGGGAAATAAGGTCGCTGATGGGTCATTGTATATTAATAAGTATTTAGCTTTGGATCCCGGCAATAGTGATTTTGAAGTGGAAGGGATACCTACTAAGGAGCCTGCCTTTGGGATTGATGCTATATGGATAGATGAAGGAAATAAAGAAAGGGCAGAAATCAACGGATATACGATTGTTGAGCCAATAACTGTGTTTGTAACTCACCTTAAGGAAGTAATAAAAGATAATAGCTATGATCTATTGGGACGACAGGAAGTCAAACAATTGCTAGATGGAATAAAGGAAAAATATAATGTGGTAGTTGAGGAGCTGATACCAAATATATTAACCCTTGGAGAGGTACAAAAGGTTCTCCAGAATCTTCTGAAGGAGAAGGTACCAATTACCGACTTGGTAACAATACTTGAATCATTGGCAGACAACGGAACGATGACTAAGGATATAGAACTATTAACCGAGCAGGTGCGATTTGCCTTAAAGAGAACTATAACTATGAACTATGTCAACTCAGAAGGAAAGCTTGATGTAATAACTATTCATCCGGATTTAGAGGAGCTTATAGGAAACAATATTCAAAAGACTATGAACGGCTCAATTCCTGTGCTAAAGCCCAATGTAATTACAAAGATATTTGATGGCTTAAATAAGGTTGGAAATGAGTCTCTAATCAAAGGTATGGAACCAGTCATCTTAGCATCTCCTAAAATTAGAGCAGCTTTGAGGAATCTAATATCCTTTAATTTTCCTAATATGGCTGTACTTTCAATAAATGAGATTCCTAATGATATTGAAATTGAGGCAGTAGGATTGGTGGAAAACATATGATAATAAAGAAGTATATAGTCAGCGATATGAAAGAGGCTCTAGTAAGGGCAAAATATGAATTAGGAGGAGAAGCTGTAATCGTGAGTCAGAGGATGGTTCGTACGGGGGAATGGTATCATTTCTTTAAGAAAAAGGAACTTGAGGTTACAGTAGCTGTTGAGGAGACTCATATTACAAAAAACAACAAAGAATTTAAAGAAGAAAAAGTTAGAGAAGACGATGACAGTAGCCTATATCAATGTAGTAGTGATAGTTTAAAGGAAAGGCTTGAAGGATATTGCAAGCTACATGGGAAAAAGGATTACAACCTTACCTTAGAGGAAAAGAAAGACTTCTTAAAAATTGTTTTGAATGAATCCCTAATTGATAAAAAGCGTGAACTTTCTAGGATAAATGTTTTGGTAGGTCCTACTGGTGTGGGGAAAACCACAACAATAGCAAAGATTGCTGCAAGGGAATATTTGATGAACAAAAAAAAGGTAGGATTGATTACTATGGATACCTATAGAATAGGTGCCATAGAGCAGTTAAAAACTTATGCTAATATTCTTGATGTTCCATTTGAAGTTGCAAACACTCCAACTGAAATGGATAAAAAGATAAATGAGTTAAATGATTGTGACATTATTTTGGTGGATACTTTAGGAACCAGCTTTAAGGATATAAATAAACTAAATGAGATTAAGAGGTATTTGAGTTCTATAGATGAAAAAATAAATACCTATTTGGTATTAAGTGTTTCTACGGATAAGGA
>DAIUFH010000082.1:0-8745 GCA_036844705.1 Tissierella sp. | reverse complement strand
AGTTAAGAACTAAGAGTTAAGAACTAAGAACTAAGAGTTAAGAACTAAGAACTAAGAGTAAGAATTAAATGAAAACCCGAGATCCTTCGAAAGCAAGGCTAATCCTGTCCATCTCAGGATGACAGGGGGTGTCATTCCGAGTCTTCTTTTTTCATCATGAGCCTCTTTTGTTATCACGAGCGTTTTCATGTCATTCTGAGCGTTAGCGAAGAATCTCGGGTTTTGTCATTCCGAGCGAAGTCGAGGAATCTCGGGTCTAAAACCCGAAAGAATGACCCCAACAATTATGAATTATGAATTATGAATTATGAATTATGAATTATGAATTGTGAACTGTGAATTGTGAACTGTGAATTGTGAATTGCTGTGAACTGTGAACTGTGAACTGTGAACTGTTGTAAACCGTGAATTGAAAGTTGGTGTTTTAATGGAATACGGAAAACTCTATATCTGCCCTACACCTATTGGCAATCTTGAAGATATAACGCTTAGGACGCTTCGGATACTTAGAGAAGTAGATATAATTGCATGTGAGGATACTAGACATAGTCTAAGACTTCTAAATCATTATGAAATAAAAAAACCACTCACAAGCTACCACGAACATAATATTAGAGAAAAGGGACAAGAATTAATACAAAAACTAATTGAAGGAAATAATATTGCAATTATTACTGATGCAGGTATGCCTGGAATTTCAGATCCCGGGGCGGATTTAATAAAGCTTTCCATAGAAGAAGACATAGAGGTAGTGGTATTGCCAGGTGCGACAGCTTCTATTACAGCTTTAGTAGCATCAGGATTGAACACGAGAAAATTTGTATTTGAAGGTTTTTTACCGTCAAAGAAGAAAGACAGGATAAAGGCATTAGAAACGCTAGTAAATGAAAAAAGAACAATTATATTTTATGAATCACCACATAGAGTTATAAATTCAATGGAAGATATGCTTGAAGTACTTGGAAATAGGAATATAGCAGTATGCAGAGAGCTAACAAAGCATTACGAAGAGATATTAAGAGGAAACTTTGAAACAGCGTTGAAGAGATTTAATCAAGATGTGGTAAAGGGAGAATTCGTTATTATTGTAGAAGGTAATACAGAGATTGAAAAGGAAGAGATTAACATCGAAGAGGAGCTAATTAGGCATTTAGAAAATGGATTAACGAAAAAAGAAGCTATAAAAAAAGTTGTTGAAGAGAAAAAAATACCTAAGAATATAGTCTACTCAGAAAGTCTAAAGCTTAATAAAAAATAAAGGCAAAGCATTCTAAGTAGTTGAGTATTTACTAGAATGCTTTGCATATAGGACTTATTCAGCCGATATTTCTTCTTTACATTTTGGACAGATATTTTTGCCTTTAAATTGAGTTATTCCTTTAGCTTGTCCACAGAAAATACAAGCTGGTGCATATTTTTTAAGAATAATTTGGTCTTCATCAACAAAGATTTCTAGTGCGTCTTTTATATCTATATCCAATGTACGTCTTAGCTCTATTGGAATTACAACTCTACCTAGATTATCGACTTTTCTTACAATTCCAGTTGATTTCATCTAAATTCCTCCCATCAATTATAATCTGTAGTGTATTTGGTATTATATATATTAACTGCCTAATTATACCATAGTGAAAAAATAAGTCAAGTAAAGATAAGGATGATATTTTTATGTACAGTATTAATGATGAACTTAAAGAAAGAATTACAGATTTAAATGAGTTGTTAGAAGGCAAGTATAAAGCTATTTTAGGAAAGAATGGTCAGGAACTTAGAAATTTTATAGAGGAAAATATTGGCAAAATCCAACACATGAAAAAATTGGACAACAAGAAATTAAAATCTTTTTATGATAATGGTGGTATTGTAGGTGTAGATGGATCGAATAATAGAATAGGTGGTGCATTCCCACATTTTGTGGAGGTATATCAGGCACTTGCAAAATCTACTTCAAGGAAAGATGATTCAGTAATAAAGACGGATATATATGCGCCCTTAATTGAGCTGGACGAGAATCTCCTTGAGAATAACGAAAAAATTATTGAAGATAAGAAAAATATTAAGCTTTCCAACTTAGAAGTAGAAGCAGCACTGGATAGCATAGATAAATTTAGACCCTTTGCTATATTAATGGATGGCGGATTAATTAGATACAATATATATGCTTATGATAAATGGCAGGAGCTAAAGACAAGATGCGAAGAAGAAGGTATCATATTAATTGGAGTAATCAAGGATATAAAGACATCAATGATAGGCGATAAAATGAAGGAATTAAATCCTGAGATAAAAGGACGAATATATGATAGAGAAATGCTCTATGGAGTGTTGGAGTATGGAGAGATGATACTCATTCAGCATAGTGCCAATAAAAAGGAATTAGAAGGATATGCATCGGTTTTCTTAAGATCCTCACTACAGCCTTCTGTCATTGGTATGGATATCATTGAAAGTCAGAGAGAACATATCGAGGAAATGGCGAGACTCGTATTTACATTAACTCCTGAAAACAGCAGAGGAGTCCCGTTGTGGCTTGATATAGTGGACAAGGAAGTAAAAATCACTGACGATATAATGAGAGGATTGATGGAACGATATATGGATAGAGGAATTTACGAAAGATTTTTCGTCTCAGAAAGAGATAAAAGAGCATAGTTAAGAGTTAAGAGTGAATAACGCTTGTGGATGTCATGCTGAGCGAAAGCGAAGCATCTCGGGTGTAAGACTAAAAATAGAACGGAGTGATGTTTTAATGAAAGTAGTCGGTATTACAACCCAGCAGGAATTCTTTGTAGGCTCAAAGGAGCGTAATTTTAGAATAAATGAATTTTTAATAATAGAAGATACATATCAAGGACCATTGTTAGGTGAAGTCGTTGAAGCAAAGACCTACAACAGATATATACCATTAAATATCAACGGGGACTTTGTAGACAACTCAGTATTGGAATCTCTAAAGTCACTGGGCTATGACATAGATGAGGATACTATATACATAGCTAAGGTAAGGCTTTTGAACGAAGCCCTATATCCAGTACAAACAGGCTCTGATGCAAGACTGCCAAAATTTCATGAAATAAAGGATCTAATGCTTAAAACAAAGAAAGAAGAAGGACTTGTCCTTGGAGTAATACGAAATACAGATGATATGGCTGTGGAAATGGATGATGAATATAAGAACTTGGTATATACCTTTGAAGATGGTATTCTTATGCCACAAAAAGAACTTCCATATATTATGGATATTAGATCTATGCACCAATATCCTCACATAGGTGTATTTGGAGGTTCAGGCTCCGGTAAATCCTTCGGATTAAGGGTAGTTTTGGAGGAGCTAATGGTACAGGGTATTCCGACTATAGTATTGGACCCCCACTATGAAATGGATTTTAGTGAAGTTGCAATCGAAGAAAGTAATAATTTGCCTAATTTTAATGATAAATTCAAATGTTTGCAGATTGGTGTCCACGTTGGGGTAAAATTTGAAGATATCTCAGCTCAGGATTTAAAAAATCTTTTAGATGCTGCAGGAAGGCTTACTGATTCCATGAATAATGTTGTAGATGTACTATTTAAAAGAAGAGACTCCTATCATAGCTTTGCAAATAGATTACAGATGTTGTCAGAGGCTCAGGAAGAAGGCTCCTTAGGTAAAATCGAACAAAGAATAGAAAATGCAAACGATGATGAAGAAAGAAAAGCATGGAAGGCTAGGTTGGATTTATATGAAGCCTATGATAAAGCATGTCCATATAGTTCAGTAAGGGGTATATCCTGGAGACTCAGAAGACTTGGAAATGATGGAGTATTTTCTAAAAATATAAGAGAAATTGAAGAGGGCTTGCAAAATGGAAAATTAATTGTGATACAGGGAAGTACTAGAATACTGCAGGTATTTAGTACGTATCTTTTGAGCAATTTATATCACAAGAGAAGAGAATACAAAGACGCAGTATACAAAAAGACAGAATCCGATTATTTTCCTCCTTTTATTATCGTAACAGATGAGGCTCATAACTTTGCCCCAAAGGGATATGATTCTCCATCAAAATCCATATTGAAAGAGATTTCTCAGGAAGGACGTAAATATGGGGTATTTTTGATTCTTGCCACACAAAGGCCAACTCTGTTGGATGAAACAATCACTGCTCAGCTTAATACGAAATTTATCTTTAGAACTGTAAGGGCATCGGACATACAAACAATCAAGGAAGAAACGGATATCACAATGGAAGAATCAAAGAGATTACCATATTTAAGAACAGGAGATGTGTTTATATCCTCAGCTTCTATGGGAAGGACTATATTTGCAAGAATAAGGGCTGCATATTCCTCAAGTCCTCATACAATAAATCCATTTGATGAACTAAAAGGTAAGGTTAAAGAAGAGGATGATAAGTTTTATAATCTAATAATAAATAAGCTCCCTATCAATGATATAGACCTTGTTCATATTTGTATGGACATTGAAAAGGAAATAAAATATACTTATACCGTTGATGCTCTGGAAGAAAAGCTAATACAAATGGTGGACAAAGGATATATAGAAAAAGAGGATACTATCTTCGGATATAGATATATAAAAAAATAGGTTCCATCACGGAACCTATTTTTAATCTAAAACATATACATTTACTTTTCTTCTTCCAAAGCTATAGCACTCAGCTTTAGTATTGAAGAATAAATCAATTTTATTGCCTTTAATAGCTCCTCCAGTATCTTCTGCTACAGCAAAACCATAGTCTTTAGTTCCGTCCAGGGATTCTATATATAGCTTTGTTCCCAATGGTATCACCTTAGGGTCAACAGCTACTACACCAGGCCTTACATGTGTACCAGAAGCGGTAAGACCATAATGCTTATGGCCAGGGCTCTTTCCTGTACTTTCATATGACAAATCATATGCAGTAGCAGTCATTGCAACCTTTCTTCTATATCTGGTATCACCTCTAGAGGTGGTAACTACTAATTCCTTCGTGCCTTTTTCAACTAGTTTATTTACAGGCTCAGTAATTACCTCATCCTTTACTATAACAGATGATTCAAGAACACCATTAACATATTTATTTTTAGTTTCTGACCTGCGTATTCCATTTTTTCCTTCTTGAATAACATTGATTACTCCTCGGTCTATGTCCTTACTCATAGAGACCTGTTCTTCATAAGGAATTTCAATGTCTTCTATCTCTACAACTTCCTTTACCTTATAAATCTCTATAGTAGTATTTGGTCCAATCTCCTTGTCTAAATCAGGAAGTGTATAATCTAATTCGCCTAAACTTACTCCTGCATCCTTTAAGATGTCCTTTGTTTTAGAGTGTACTGATTTTATATCAATCATAACACCGGCTTCATTAATTGTGTAATTCTTTGGGTTCTTTATAGTTAATTTTATATCTTCCTTTATCTTAGTGTCTAATGGAACGCTTATGTAAGCTCCTTCCTTCACATCAATTTCTTTTGATTCTATGAAATCCTTCACCGTTTTTGAATAAGAGACTACCTCAGTAACCTTTCCATCCAAATCCAGTGTTATTTCATTTCCCTGGAACATGTAGAATCCTAAAGACAATGTTGCAACTATAGCTAGAATCACAATGGCTCTAAACTTTTCTGCCTTTTTGATCATTTTGCTATTCATAATTACCTCCTTAAATTTGCTACAAATTACTTTAAATTGTAACTAATTTGTAACTTTTCTCGGCTATTTTGTTATTGTAATCTAAAATTCTTTTCTTGTCAAATTTTTGCTAATGTTTACTGAATAGTTGAATAATTCACAATTTAAAGTTAAGCATTAATGATGACTTGGACAAGTACTAACTCTTTATATACTATTATCTAAACTTTAAAATTATGATAAAATTATCATTTCCCTTTTTTAGCATTTTATTCCTTTAACTACAAAAATGTTAATTTTAGATTACTATTCATAGTCAACTTGTCGTTTCTCTACCTTGACAAAATAGATTAACTTTGTTATTTTAATTAATTGATACCTAATCAACTGCACTAAAATTGATTATGACATTTTGGAGGGACATATATGGAAAATGATTATTTGATACAAAAAAAGCCCTTTAATGCTTTGTTTATTTTTTCTTTACCTATTATCATAGGGAATTTATTTCAACAAACTTATACTATGGCTGACTCAGCTATTGTAGGTCGATTTGTAAGTGAACAAGCGTTGGCTGCCGTTGGAGCTTCTTACTCTTTGACCAATATATTTATATGTATTGCAATTGGAGGAGGAATCGGAGCTTCAGTTATTGTAAGTAGATATTATGGTGCAAAAAATTATGCTAGAATGAAGCAAGCTATTTTTACCGCTTTTATAACTTTTCTATTAATTAGTATTTTGCTAGGGGTAATTGGATTATTGTTTAGTAAAAATATTATGGTGCTTTTAAATACCCCAGAAGATATTTTGGATATGGCAGTATTGTATCTGGATATCTATTTTTTAGGTCTTCCATTTCTTTTTATGTACAATATTCTATCATCCATGTTTAATGCACTGGGCAAATCTAAAATACCACTATACTTCTTAATTTTTTCTTCTGTATTTAATATTGTTTTGGATATTATTATGGTAACAACATTCCAGATGGGCGTTGCTGGTGTTGCATGGGCGACCTTGATAGCTCAAGGTATTTCTGCTGTTTTATCCTTCCTTGTTTTTATGAGAGAAATTAATACTCTAGATTGTGAACATGCAAAAATCTTTGATAAATTTGAATTAGCTTCTATGACGAAAATAGCCCTTCCATCTATTTTACAGCAATCTACCGTTTCAATTGGTATGATGTTGGTGCAATCAGTTGTAAATAGCTTTGGTTCTCAGGTATTAGCCGGATTTTCTGCTGCTATGCGGATTGAATCCATTTGTGTTGTTCCGATGACAGGAATTGGGAATGCTATGTCCTCATATACAGCCCAAAACCTTGGTGCTAAAAAACATGAGCGTGTAGTTGAAGGATACAATGTAGCAAATAAAATGGTAATTGTCTGTGCAGTAGTTATATGTTTAATATTGGAATTATTCCATGCTTCAATTATTTCCCTTTTCCTTGGAGATAATGGTACAGCTACTGCAATTGCCACAGGACAAAATTATTTAATATTTATAGGATGGTTTTTCTGTCTAATTGGTTTTAAGATGGCTGTAGATGGACTGTTGCGTGGTGCTGGAGATATGAGGATGTTTACTATAGCAAATTTAGTAAATCTTTTTATTCGAGTAGCTCTCTCCGTAGCTCTTGCTCCTAAATATGGAGTTGCAATGGTTTGGTATGCTGTTCCAATTGGTTGGCTAGTAAATTGGATAATATCATATTTACAGTATCGTACAGGAAAATGGAAAGAAATCTATGCTTCTTAGAGGAAAATGAGTGAAAAAACTATAAACCTTGACTTTCCATAAATTTCTTTGTATAATATTTTAATAACTATCAAAATATATATTAATATTTAAAATTATGATGGGAAGAGAAGATAATACCTGATTTTTAGAGAGCTGGGCAGGTGGAAACCAGTATTTAGGTTATCCGAAAATGACCCCTGAATTTTACAGTCCAATAGGCTGTAACGGATATAGCCGTTATACTATATGGCAATGACCTATTAAGTTTTAAATCGGAAGATTTAAATAAATTAGAGTGGTACCGCGAATTAAACCTTCGTCTCTATATGAGATGAAAGGTTTTTTTATTGCATAAAAAAACTAGTTAAGAGTGAAGAACTAAGAGTGAAGAGATGATAAAAACTTGGAATTAAAGACATATTTAACTCTTAGTTCTTAGTTCTTAACTCTTAGTTAAAAAGAAGGAGGCTAAACATGTCAAAACCAAAATATTATCTTACAACACCAATATATTATCCTAGTGATAATCTACACATTGGTCATACCTATACAACAGTGGCTGCAGACTCAATAAAAAGATTTAAAAAACTTCAGGGCTATGATGTTTTCTTTACTACAGGTTCAGATGAACATGGGCAAAAAATAGCAAACAAGGCTAAAGAAAACAATGTTAAACCAAAGGAATATATAGACGGAATAGTAGCCAATATTAAAGAGCTTTGGAAAATGCTAGAAATAGATTATGATTGCTTTATCAGAAGTACAGATGAGCATCATGAAAAGGCTGTTCAAAAAATATTTACAAAGCTTTATGAAAAAGGAGAAATCTACAAATCAGTATATAATGGACATTACTGTACACCTTGTGAATCATTCTGGACAGAAGCACAACTTGTAGATGGAGATAAATGTCCAGATTGTGGAAGACCTACACATATAGAAGAGGAGGAAGCATATTTCTTTAAATTGTCAAATTATAGAGATAGACTTCTAAAACTTTATGAAGAAAATCCAGATTTCATTCAACCTGAATCCAGAAAGAATGAAATGATAAATAACTTTCTTAAAGATGGACTAGAAGATTTATGCGTATCTAGAACAACCTTTGACTGGGGAGTAAAAGTACCATTTGATGAAAAACATGTGGTATATGTATGGATAGATGCTCTTTCCTGCTATTTAACTGCATTAGGCTATGGCACTGAAAACGAAGAAAACTTTAAAAAATATTGGCCTGCAGATGTACACCTTGTAGGCAAAGAAATAGTAAGATTCCATACCATAATCTGGCCGGCTCTATTGATGGCATTGGATTTACCTCTACCTAAGAAAGTATTTGGTCATGGCTGGATATTATTTGATGATGATAAAATGTCAAAATC
>DAIUFH010000081.1:0-9036 GCA_036844705.1 Tissierella sp. | reverse complement strand
AACATGAGTTAAATGATTATAGAAGAAATAAAATATCTATGATATTTCAAAACTTTGGGCTAATGTCCCATAGAAATGTTATAGGTAATGTTGAATATGGTCTTGAAGTAAAAGGTATTTCAAAAGAAGAACGTCATAAAAAGGCAATGGAAATGATATCTATGGTTGGTTTAGATGGATATGATAATGAGCCGATTTCAAGTTTGTCTGGTGGTATGATGCAGAGAGTAGGAATTGCACGAGCTTTAGCTAACGACCCTGAAATTCTTCTTATGGATGAACCCTTCTCTGCACTTGACCCTTTAGTTAGAAGGGATATGCAATTTGAACTACTATCTATTCAGAGAAAGCTAGACAAAACAATAGTATTTATCACTCATGATATCAATGAAGCGTTTAAACTTGGAGATAGAGTAGCTATAATGAAGGATGGAGAGCTTATACAGATTGCTACACCTGAAGAAATGAGCTCAGACCCTGCTACAGATTATGTAGAACAGTTTATCAATAGTGCAGATAAATCTCAGGTAATTCACGTTGAAAATGTTATGACTACTCCAAACAGTATTGTGAGATTGAAGGATGCACCAAGTTTTGCAATCAATATAATGAGAACTAATAAAGTATCTACAGCTTATGTAGTTACAGATAAAATGAAGCTTGAGGGTGTTATTACCATAGATGATGCTATTCGTGCGAACAAGGAAAATTTGGCTATAGCAGATGTATTAATTAAGGATATCGCCACCACCACTCCAGATACATTAGTAACGGATATTATTTCTATCGCTGCTGAAACCAAATATCCTATAGCAGTTATAAATGGAGATGAAAGCCTTAGGGGAATTGTGACAAAGGCTGATGTATTGTCTTCAATTCAATAATTTATACTTATACTACCTTTTGAGAGAGTAATAGTTCTTTGAGCTATCTCTTCCACAAAGGCATTGTCATGAGTTACTATAATAATTGCGATACCTTGAGCTGCTAAGTCCCTAATAATCTTTGAAATTTGTCCTCTTGTTTCTTCATCTAAAGCAGAGGTCGGCTCATCAAAGCATAATATAGATGGGTTTAGCATACATGCTCTGGCAATTGCTGCCCTTTGTCTTTGTCCACCAGATAATTGATAAGGGTAGCTATCCTTCTTATCCTCTAGTTCTAAATTTAAAAGAAGCTCATTTGCCCTTTTTTCAATTTCCTTTTGTGACATCTTGTTTAGGAACTTTGGTGCAAGATACAAATTTTCTTTTACAGTCATATGAGGGAAAAGATTAAAGCTTTGAAATACAAGTCCAATCTCCTGTCTCAATTCCTTTAAATCCTCTTTAGACGCATATTGAATTTTACCATTTACTTCTCTAAATAAATACTTATCCTTAATTCTAATTGACCCCTTATCTGCTACTTCAAGACTGTTTAAACATCTAAGAAGCGTGGTTTTTCCTTCACCGGATTTACCCTTTATACAAACTATTTCACCATTCTTTATATCGAAGGATATATTATTTAACACTAGAGTTTTTCCAAAAGCTTTACTTAGATTTTCTACCTTAAGCATAGTTTATTTACTCCTATCTATAATAATTAAATTTATTTTCTATATTGTTTAAAAATCTTGTCAACACTGCAGTAATTATCAAATAAATTATACCAACAAATATATATGGTATGAACGTAGAATAAGTATTTGATACAGACTTTGCTGCCTTCAAAATATCCGCAACCCCTAAGATATAGACTAAAGACGTATCCTTGACTAGGGTAATTACCTCATTTCCTATAGAAGGCATAACATTCTTTAGAACCTGTGGAAGTATCACCTTCATAAATGTAAATCTTTTGCTTAATCCTAGTACTGTTGATGCCTCTATCTGTCCTATATCAATTGCATTTATTCCACCTCTGAATATTTCGGCAAAATAAGCTGTATAATTGAGTACAAATGCAACTAAGATGGCCTGGTATCTTCCAAAAGCGAAACCTATTACAGGGATATAATGAAAGCCAAAGAATATGAACATCAATTGCAGTAGAAGTGGAGTTCCTCTCATTATATAGATATATATTCCAGTAACTTTGGAAACTATCTTGTTCTTAGACATCCTTAGCTTTGCAATGATTATTGACAGGGGTAGAGATATTATTAAGGTTAACAAAAATACACCTATTGTAATTCTCATTCCTTCTATTGTCATTGGTATTAACATATCAAAAACTTTCATCATAGTTTCCTCTTTCTTTCATATTGCTATATCTTTAATTTTCAGAGAACCATTTAGAGTAAATTTCATCAAAAGTTCCATCTTTCTTAATCTCACTAAAAGTAGCATTTAGTTTTTCACATAATTCGGTATCATCTTTCCTAAGACCAACCCCATATTCTTCAGAACCTAAGTCTTCTTCTAATACCTTATACTTTTCTGCTCCCTTGTTTTTCATATAGTATCTTGCCAATACTTCATCTGCAATTACAACATCACTTCTGCCTGCTTCCAAATCGTTAAATACTTCATTGTAAGTTGGAAATTCAATCAATTCACCATTTTTAAAGGATTCTACTAAACCAGGTTGTGAATATGCTGCCTCTAAAGCACTTGATTCTCCTTGAGTTGATACTACCTTATCCTTCATATCAGCAATTAAATTAATAGGTGAATCCGTAAGGGTTACTAAAAGTTGACTTACCTCAAGATACGGGCTTGAGAAGTTTACTTTCTCTTTTCTTTCGTCAGTTATTGAATAACCATTCCAAATAAAATCTATATTGCCTGCATTCAGTTCATTTTCTTTCATAGTCCATTCTATTGGTTGGAATTCGAATGTTACTCCCCATCTCTTTGCCACTTCATTAGCTAAATCAACGTCAAATCCAACAAGATTGCCTTTTTCATCCCTAAACCCCATTGGAGCAAAGGTATCATCTAGTCCAACTATATAAGTTGTTTTTTCTGCATTGGGTTCTTCAACCGGTGTTTCTGCAGAAGTTTTACTTGTGCAGCCTGACAATACTCCAATGATTAAACTTAAAAGTAATAGTAGTAGTATTGATTTTTTGTTTGATAATTTCATTTTTATACTCTCCTTTATATTTTTTTTTTAAACCCGAGATCCCTCGACTTCGCGTCATAAAAAAACTCTCATCTCCTAGCATTGATTGCTAGAGGACGAGAGTATTGCTCACGTGGTTCCACCTCTTTTTAATGATGCCTCACGACATCAAACTCATCAGGTACATGTGTTCATACCATAGCACTATATCGGGTGCGAGAATCCGAACCAACTACTCCTTAGGTTTCGCAGGTTTGTTCAAAGTTGTGTTCAATATACAATATTTATGCATTTTCACCATATATGCACTCTCTACAAAATATTCATATATTTACTCTTTCTTATCATTGCTTTATTATGCTAATGTGATAATTCAATAATACAACCTTACCATAGTATTTTTATTTTGTAAATAGTTTTTTATTAAAATTTATTAATTTTTAATTCCTAGTGAAATTGTAGGATTGATTTTTGATAACAAATGGGTATATAGATATGGGGCGGTATGGGAACCGCCCCCAATGTTCATTATTTACTTAGTAACTTTACTATATCCTTAGTTTTCAATACCTTTCCCGAAGAAACAACCTTTTCATCTACTACTAGTGCTGGAGTTGTCATTACACCATATTTCATTATATCTCTAAAATCCTCAACCTTTACTAATTCTGCTTCAATACCAAGTTCCTTTAAAGCTTCCTTTGTATTATCCATTAATTTAACACAGTTTGCACATCCTGACCCTAAAATTTTAATTACCATATCATTTCCTCCCTCTTTTAAATAAATAAATAGCTAAATGCATTAAATGCATATCCTATTATAATTATACCAATAGATACCAGACCAATAAAAGTAGCTAATAACTTTGGCTTAATTACCTTAGAGAGCATCACCATAGATGGAAGAGAAAGTGCTGTAACCCCCATCATAAAGGATAATACTGTACCTAATCCTACACCCTTTGCAATAAGTGCTTCTGCTATTGGCAGAGTACCAAATATATCAGCATACATTGGAATTCCTACAAAGCTCGCAACAAGAACAGAATACCATTTATCTTTTCCTAATATTGTAGCTATCATAGTTTCTGGAATATAGTTATGAATTGCCGCTCCTATGCCTACACCTATTAATATATACAACCATACTTTTTTCACTATATCTAAGACTTGATTCTTAGCAAAATCTATTCTATCCTTCCTAGTTAGCCCTTCCTGCTCAACCTCAGCCATTTTATTATTGAATACAAAGGATTCCACATATTCCTCCATTTTCAGTTTGCTTATAGTTATACCACCTACTACTGCTAAAAGAAGACCTACTATAACATATCCTATTGCAATCTTCCAATTAAATATGCTTGCAAGTAAAATTATAGACGCTAAGTCTACAAGTGGTGAAGATATTAAAAATGAAAATGTTACTCCAAGAGGTAAACCTGCACTAGTAAACCCAATAAATAATGGTATTGACGAACATGAACAAAATGGAGTCACAGTTCCTAAAAGTGCTGCTAATATACTACCTGTTATCCCATTAAATCTTCCTAGTATCTTTTTTGTTCTTTCAGGTGGGAAGAAACTTTGGATATATGATATTCCAAATATCAATACTGATAGCAAAATAAATATTTTTACCACGTCATAAATGAAGAAATGAACACTTCCCCCCAGCCTTGAATCTATACTTAGTCCAAAGACATTCTCCACAAGTAACTTTATTAAATTACTAAGCCATTCCATTTTCAGCAACTGAGCATTCAACCATGAAAAAATATCCACCTTAATCCCCCTTAATATTAACATAATAATTTTATGCTTTAAAAAAACCAGCCTTATAGATATAGATAATCGTCAATGTATTTGGTAAAAATATAATAAGTCTATTATTGGACTTATTATTTTGATGCTTCAATAATATATGAAGTCACATAATCCTCTACATTTCTATCTGGCACCCAAGACCTAACTATTTCTTTACCATTATCTTTAGGAGTAAGTTTTATATCTTTAAAGCCAGCTTCCTCCATAATTTTTCTGATATCTTCAACATACTCAGCACCTGCAATACAACCTGTCAGCAATAATAAGTCCATTTTTATATCCTCAGGCAATTCTGCTGTAGCTACAACATCAGATATTGAAATTCTTCCACCTGGCCTAAGAACTCTATACACATCTAGAAATACTTTTTCTTTTTCGGGTGATAAATTAATCACACAATTTGAAATAATAACATCTATGGACTCATCTGCTACAGGTAAATGTTCTATCTCACCTAATCTGAATTCAACATTAGTATAACCATCTTCTTCTGCATTCCTTCTTGCTAGTGAAATCATATCAGGAGTCATATCTACACCTATTACTAGCCCTTCATCACCGACCTGTCTGCTTGCAAGAAAACAATCAAACCCACCACCGCTTCCAAGATCAAGGACTACTTCCCCCTTCTTCAGAGAAGCTATTGCTATAGGATTTCCACATCCTAATCCCATATTTGATTCTGTTGGAGCATTAGATAAATCATCTATGGTATAGCCAATTTGGGCAGATGAATTTTTTAAATCAATTGGAGAACCACTACAACTACATCCTCCACTGCAACATCCTCCTGATGAACCACTTAAAGCAACTTTTGAATACTTTTTTCGAATGCTTTCTCTTATCTTCTCTTTATTTTTCATACAAACCCCTCTTTTTAATCTGATTTAAGACATTGATATTCATCTATATATATTATATTCATGGACATTGGCAATGTCTTAGATTTCATTATTTTTAACTCTTTTAATAAGGTCATCTGCTTTTTCCTTTATTAATTCCCTAGACCTCCTACTACAGTAGCGAGAGCTACTCCTAATAAAACCGCTCCTGCTAAGTAATCCTTTGCTAGTTCAGGAGATATAAAATTCCTAAAGACTATAAAAAAGAAAAAATATGCAATCTCATACATAGTAAAAGGCTTAATTAACCAATTTGTTACCCATGTAACTATTTCTATATACATGAATTATTATCTTTGTTCAGTTCATAACATATGCAATCATTAGTCTGATTAAAAATATTCATTAGAGACATTATTATTTTGTTGCACTCAATCATATTTAAAGAATAATAATTCCATTGACCATCCTTTCGCACATTAACAAGACTAGCATCGTTCAACACCTTCATATGATGTGAAAGGGTTGGCTGTGTGAAATCAAAATGCTCTAATATGTCACATGCACATCTTTCTCCGCAGGATAATATATCGATAATTTTTAATCTATTAGGTTCAGATATAACCTTAAGTATCCTTGCACTTTCATCATAATTGACCATTATATAGCACCTCCTATATAGATGTACATTTATATACTTATTATATAGATGTACATCTATATTGTCAATACAAACAAAAAATAAAAGGACGATCCTTATAAGTTCAAAACGGATCGTCTAAACGAAGCGGCATGGAAACCACCCCTACAGTATGACCAAAGGGGTCGGTTCCTTTTGGTCATTCTTTCCCTAAAACTCTCTTTACCACCTTACCTGCTATGGTACCTACAAAATATAGTCCAGGCATTGGGTCTGACCAACTCCAGGTGGAATGAACCTTTTTTAAGGTATTATCCTTAAGAATCTTACCTACGCTCAACTGCCCTGTCTTTAAATAATTTCTTATGGCAAACAGATCCTCATACATATAATGGAACACGTATCCTGTTTCATATTCAACACTTTTAGGCTCAGGAAGCTTATCTGTCATTTCCATATAAGCTATATACGGGAAGTTTAATCCAGACTTATATAGCATTTCATTAAAGTTGATAGTCCTAACATTTACTTCTATCAAATAAATTACTCCAGTATTTACATCTCTTTTTAATTCTATTTCAGCAAAGCCTTTAAATCCTATACTCTCAAGAAATGGCTTACATATATCATGTAATTCGGGTATCCATTTTTGCTTTGCATATGTTGAAGCTCCAAAATTATTTGGCCATTGTCTAATCTTATATGCAGATGTATAATGAGTAACTTTTGAATCCTGATTTAGATATGCATCATAACAATAGCAATTTTCTTCCGGACCAGGAATTATTCTTTGAATAGTTATTCCATGTTCATCCTTATGTATCATATTTACCTTTTCAATCAATTCCTCTTCAGAATTTATAATGAACACCTTACGTCTATATGCCTTAACAAAAGATGCAGAATCCATAGGTTTTATAATACATGGATATTTTATTTCTTCTCTTACTCGTTCAATAAGATTTGGCTCTTTTGAATTTATAGTTTCTGGCACCTTTACCCCATACTCATGCGCAAGAAGACTCATACGGTATTTGTCCATTACTTCCGTCCAAAATCCCTTTCTGTCCATAGGGAAAAGATAGTATTCTTTTAGTTCATCAAAAAACTTATCAATAAATTCAACATAAGGGTCAGCACCTGGGTATAGTACAGGCTTTTTCTCCTGTTTCTTTGCATACTCCAGTAAAAAGTTTAATAATCCTTTCGGATCTTCTTTATAATGTGGTGCAATGTGCTTCTCGCTGACATATTTGGACTTGGCTCCGTAACGACTTTCTTCACTATAATCCACTGCAACTACAGGGACCCCTTCTCTTCCTAAACATCTTATAATGCTTAAACCAACATAATAATTTGTACCTAATACTACTGCCTTATTTCTCATTTGTATACACCACCTTTAAAATTATTAATATTATATCATAATTGTAGGTTCTTCAAACATACTACCAAAATTTTTCTAACAATCTCCTCATCTGTGAATTATTTGATATTCTTTTATGATGGGACCACTCAGAAGGAAATAACTCCTTATATCTATGAGTTGCATACCTATCATCTATCAAAAGTATGGTACCTTTGTCACTTTCTGAGCGTATTACTCTTCCGGCTGCCTGTAAGACTTTGTTCATTCCTGGATAAACATATGCATATTCAAACCCTTCTCCTATATTATGATTGAAATAGTCCTTGATTATATCCCTTTCGAAGCAAATCTGCGGAAGTCCAACCCCTACTATAATTGCTCCTATTAACTTGTTCCCGGTTAAATCAATTCCTTCCGAGAAAATACCTCCCATTACTGCAAATGCAATAACACATTCTTCATCGCTAAAATTTTCTAGAAACTCTTCTCTTTCTATTTCACTCATACTACCTTCCTGAATAATAATTTTCAGCTCGGGATTTCTATCAACCATCATTTCATGTATGTTTCTCATATACACATAAGATGGAAAAAATACAAAGTAATTTCCCTTATTGCTATTTATTAATGTTTCAATGCTTTCAACAACGTCAAGATATGTAGTTTCCCTATCCTTGTATCTGGTAGAAACATTGTTATTTATCATAAGCAGCAAATTCTCCCTTGGAAAAGGTGAGCTTAGTTTTATATGATAATCCTCATCATTTCCACCTAATAAATTTCTATGATATTCCAAAGGAGTAAGCGTAGCTGAGAAAAAAATAGCCGCTCTCCCTCTTTTTAAGGATTGGCTTAGTAAGTAAGATGAATCTACGCAATATAAACGTAGTACCAAATTCTTTCCATTACTCTCAAAACAAGTTACATAATGTTCATCGTAGAAATCGGATATCTTCAGGAAAGTTGATACCTTGAAATAAAGTTCCATTACCTTATCATATTCTGAATTGTTCTTTTCTTCTATAAGCCAAGGTTCCATTAGAATCATCAGTTTCTTTAACGGATAATATAAATCTGTTATCTCTTCTTTTTGATAATGTTCCTTTTCTATTTCAAGTTCTCTCTTTAATTTGTTAAATATACTGTTGCACTTGTTGATAGATTTATAGATTGCTGAATATTTATCCACAAATATATCCTTTATATCCAGAAAGTCCGCCTTATCTATTTCTGCAGAGAACATCTCTCTGGATCTATCCACTAAATTATGAGCTTCATCAATAAGAAAAACATACTTATTTCCCTCAG